>CAZQOE010000119.1:0-5494 GCA_964594935.1 uncultured Rhodospirillaceae bacterium
TAACGGCCATGCCTTCGGGCGTTTCCAGCTTGTCGAGGATTTCCTTCATCCTGCGGCGGTCTTGGTGGCTGGTAATCTTGCGGCTGACTCCGCCGCCGCGGTCGGTGTTGGGCATCAAAACGCAATAGCGTCCCGCCAAGGACAAGAACGTCGTGAGCGCGGCGCCTTTATTGCCGCGTTCTTCCTTGACCACCTGAATCAGCATGATCTGGCGGCGTTTGACGACTTCCTGAATTTTATAGCGCGGCAAGCGCGGACGGCGCGGGCGTTCTTCTTCGATTTCTTCCGCTTCCGCGCCATGGCCGCCGACGGTTTCAACTGGCGTAGGAATGAAGACAGGTTCGACGACGGCGTTGCCGAAGTCGGTGATAAGGCCGAGATCGTCGGGCACTGCGCCTAAATCGGCAGGCTGTTGTTCGATGACAGGCGCGGCTTCCGCTATAGGGGCCACGGGCTCAATATTTTCGCCGACTAAAGCCGACGGCGTTTCGGAAGGCAAGGGCGCAACAGGTTCTTCGGTCGCCGGAGTTTCGGGAGTTTGGTCCTGAACGTGGCCGTGTTCGTCTTCGTGTTCGACGGCTTCGTTCTGGTAGGCGCTCATCTCCTCGGCGTAAGCTTCGGGAGAAATTTCGATTTCGTCCTCGCCGTTTTCTTCCTCTTCAACCTCGTCATGGGGACGGTCGGCCATCGGAATGCGGAAATAGTCGGGATGAATTTCGGTAAAGGGCAGGAAACCGTGGCGGTTGCCGCCGTATTCAACAAAGGCTGCCTGCAAGGACGGTTCGATCCGTATGACCTTGGCCAGATAGATGTTGCCTTTAAGCTGTTTTTTGCTGGCGCTCTCGAAGTCGAAATCTTCTAAACGGCGCTCATCGACAATTGCTACACGTGTTTCTTCCGGATGCGTCGCATCCACCAACATACGCTTCGTCATTTTAATCTCCCGCCGATATGTCGCCCTGAGAGTGGGTACAAACCCTCTGGCGCCAACATCGGCAAATTGGTTGTCTTCTGCCCCCTGCTCACCAAGAGCAAAACGGGGTTATTCAACAGTTCGTCCGGAAAACAATGGTAACTCTATGAATTTCTTGCTTTTATCCCCCATGCGCAAACCATTCGCGCAAAAAGGGCCGGATGCGGCATCATAGACAGAACGTGGCAGAAGAGCAACACGGTTTTTCGTTTCGCCGGATAAAACCTGTTTTTACGGTCAATTAGCCTGTTTTTTGACCTTTGCGGCGATGAGGCCGAGGACTTCTTTGACGCCCGTGTGGGCAACGGCCGAGATGACGTGGACGGGTTTTTTCGTCACCTTCTTGAGCGCGGCGACTTTCTTTTTGATTTCATCCTTATCAAGCGCGTCGCATTTGTTGAGGGCGACGATTTCCGCTTTACGCGACAGCCCTGCCCCGTATGCCTTGAGTTCTTTGCGAATGGTCTTGTAGTTCGCAACGACGTCTTCTTCCGTGCCGTCAATCAAATGCAACAGAACGCGGCAACGTTCGACGTGGCCCAGAAAACGGTCGCCCAATCCGTGGCCTTCGTGCGCGCCTTCGATCAGGCCCGGGATGTCGGCAAGAACAAATGTTGTGTTGTCGCGTTTGTCGCCGAGCCTGACAACGCCGAGGTTAGGCGAAAGAGTCGTGAACGGATAATCCGCGATTTTCGGCTTGGCTGCGGTGCAAGCGGCGAGGAACGTCGATTTGCCCGCGTTGGGCATGCCGATGAGGCCTGCGTCGGCGATAAGTTTCAGCCGCAGCCAGACTTCGCGCTCTTCGCCCGGATAGCCCGGCGTGTGGTAACGCGGCGCCTGATTGGTCGCCGATTTATAATGCGCGTTGCCGAAGCCGCCGTCGCCGCCCTTCATAAACAAAATGCGCAAGCCTTCGGTGTTGAGGTCGGCCAGAACCGTTTCTTTATCCGCATCCAGAATTTGCGTGCCGACCGGAACTTTTAAAACCAAGTCTTTACCGTTGAGGCCCGAGCGAAGACGCCCCGCCCCGCCGCGCCCGTTGGCCGCCGCGTAGTGCTGCTGATAACGAAAGTCGATGAGGGTATTGAGATTGTCCGCAGCTTCGAAATACACATCGCCGCCCTTGCCGCCGTTGCCGCCGTCGGGACCGCCGAATTCGATGTACTTTTCGCGATGAAAAGCGACGCAGCCCGGGCCGCCCGAGCCGCTTTTAATGTATATCTTCGCTTGGTCGAGGAATTTCATGGCTGCACAAAAAAAATAAAAACGGGATCCCCGCCTTTACGGGAATGAGGTCCTAACACTAAACGCAAATGCGCACAAATGAAAGGCGCGAGGCTCACATCTGAGGTTTGACCAGATGGTATAGAACATCGGGAGCAATGCGCGTTTCATCGCGCCATTTCCCGCCAACTGCTTTGGGCAACTGGCGGTCTTTTATTTCGAAGCCAGATTCTTTGAACAAACCATCGAGTTTTTTCAAAGACCACCACGTGTCGGGAAGTTTCAATTCTGGGTCTGTATGTATAACGCTTGTGATCGGATCGCCGTCTTTTACGTCATAACTTTTGCTATAATGATAAGAAATAAATTGAGAGTCCGAAGTGAAGGCCTCAGGATTTAGGGTGATGACAAATAATTCTCCGCCTGGCTTCAAAACACGCTTGAGATTCGAAAACGCGCTTTTCAGTTCGGCATAGCTTGCCGTTTCGCAAATAACATAGGCCGAAAAGGCAACATCGAAACTTGAGGAATGAAATGGTAGATTTGCCTCGGTTCCCGTCGAGCGGACGAGTTCAAAGTCCGCGTTTTCCCCACGCGCCTGCCTAAGCATCGCTTCGTCGCGATCAACCCCGACCAAAAGCGCGGGATTCAGGCTTTGCAGGAAATGCGTCGTGCGGCCGGAACCGCATCCGTAATCGAGAACGGTTTTGTTTTCGAGCGTGCCGATTTTTTTCAACGCGGCTGTAAATGCCATTTCGTCGGACGTTCCGGCGATTTCATTCGCAAACATGGAATAGAGGTCAGCCATTTGGCCGGTGTATAAAGTCATATTATTCGCTCAATATGTTTAAAAATACCGCTTCATTATAACAAAAGGACAGTATCACGCCCAATTACTTTCACATCCCAAAAGCATGAAAAAGGCGCGTCGGATGTTCCTGACGCGCCTTTTATATTATCCTTAAAGGGTAAATAAACGGTTATTTGCCCGCAGCGACGACGGAAACGTAAGACTTTCCGCTCTTTTCGCGATACTTCACGGTGCCTGCGACTTTGGCAAACAACGTGTGATCCTTGCCCATCGCGACGTTTTCGCCGGCATGAACCTTCGTTCCGCGCTGGCGAACGAGGATGTTGCCGCCGATCACTTTTTGATCGCCGTAAATCTTGACGCCCAAACGTTGACCCGGACTGTCGCGTCCGTTGCGGGATGAACCGCCTGCTTTTTTGTGAGCCATTGTATTCTCCTATTAGCCCTTGATTCCGGTGATTTTCAGAACCGTGAATTCCTGCCGATGATTGTTGCGGCGGCGGTAATTCTGACGGCGCTTTTTCTTGAAGACGATCAGCTTGGCGCTGCGCTTCTGTTCGACGATTTCGGCCGAGACGGAGGCACCCTTGACGAGCGGCGCGCCGACGGTCGTTTTGCCGTTGTCGCTGACCATCAGCACTTCGGCCAATTCAACCTTGGCTGCTTTGTCGCCCGGAAGCTTCTCAACCTGAATAACGTCACCTTGGGCAACCTTGTATTGCTTGCCGCCGGTTTTTATTACTGCAAACATAATGTTAGTTCCTTTATTACCAAGCGCGACTCTCCGCGCTCCGCGAAGGGGGGTTAATGGAGGAATCGTTCCTGAAAGTCAAGAAAAAGCGACGCTTTGGGCGGATTTGCCCGTTGGCAATATTAATCTTGCGGCAAATTAAGAGTAAACCGCGTTGAGCAGCTTTTTAACCGCTCGTCTTGGCAGCGAATGTTGCGGCTTTTTAAGCGCCGGAAACGGCGTAAGGTATATGAAGCGCAGGGCAAAAAGGGCAAGACCCCTTAATTGCTCTTCGCGGCTTTCTTTGGCATCCATATAATTTTTAACAGGACGAAGCGCTTTTTGCGCTGCTTGTTTAAATGACATTTTAGGCATAATTCCTCGCGTTAATAATTTTCCGGTATGGAGGAATGTACCACAAAAGTATTTATCAACCCTTTAAAAAGTCGTATTTATAAATAAAAACAATGTGTTATTGTTGTTTTATAATGTCGAATTGTATCACGTAAATGAGCTTGCAGGTCATGACCGTTTCACCGACGGACCCGTTGCTCGTGGACGATGACCAACGGTAGCCGTTCGGCTTGGAGACATCGACAAGAAAACCTTTCAAATGAATTAGGTCTCCTACCCGCGCGGATTTTAACGCTGTTTCTACCGCGCCTGTCGCGGGAATAAGATGGTTATTATCCAGATACGGTTCGATTTGGCTCCAGTCAAAGTGCGCGTCGTCGTCAAGATACGCGCGGTAATACCGGTTCATAATGCTGAAGGACATGTGATCCAGCACTTCCGAGTCCGACATAATGCCCCACCCCAGCACCATGTCTATCGGCGCGAGATCGACGGCGCTATCAAGAAAGAGGTAGTTCTTTTTGTGCAAGAGGCGGGCTTTGACCTCGTACCCCTGAAGCAGCGTGATGTTGTATTTCTTTTTATAAGGGAATGGCGGTAATTGGCGGATTTCCGTTCGCTTGGGCTCTTCCGTCACAAGAATTCCGGGTTCGTGCGATATTGTTTTTTCCGGAAAGACAATCCAGACAATCCAAATCAAAAGCGCGATGAAAAAATATTTTATAAAAGTCTTTTTCATCATGCGGGCCTGTAAACGAATTAGTCTTGCGCCTCGTCGCCGCGTTCCGGCGCGGGCGTATGGCGGATGAGCCAGATAACGCCGAAAAGATCGTAAGCGCCGCGGACGGCGCGGCCCAGAAAATCGGACTTTGTGACTCCGACCGTACGCGGGCGGTCGTTGACGGGCGTGAAGGTACATTCGTGCCCGTAGAGTTTAAGCAGTGCAGGCATAAAACGGTGTAACCCGCTGAAAAAAGGTAATTCCAGATAGGAGTCGCGGGGGAAGACTTTGAGGCTGCAACCCGTGTCGGGGCAGTTGTCGTTGAGCAGCGATTTGCGGATTTTGTTGGCGACGCGGCTGGCCAGACGCTTGGCCATTGTATCGCGGCGGTTGACGCGGATGCCAGCGACGAGAACTTTTTGGTCCCTGCCCTTCATCCATGCGAGATCAAGCAAACGGGGCGCATCGGACGGATCGTTCTGGCGGTCGCCGTCTATGGTTAAAATCCATGTCGCCTTGGCGCGGCGGATGCCGTTGCGCAACGCGGCGCTCATGCCCAGACGCTTGGGATGTTTGACAAGGCGGACGCGGGGGTTGGCGGCCTTGGCCTGTATGACTTCTTGGGCGGTGGCGTCGGTGCTGCCGTCATCGACGCAGATGATTTCGTAATTCGTGCCCACG
>CAZQOE010000120.1:0-5488 GCA_964594935.1 uncultured Rhodospirillaceae bacterium
CAAACAACGAGAACACCAAAGTATTACAACCAAAAAACGAAACACAAAAAATTACTCAGCAATCTCTAATGATTAAGGCACACGTGAAAATTGCAAATTAAGTCCGAAACTGTATTTTTTACCATTTATTAATAAAAAACATGCATTTGTGTGTGAGCTTTATACTTTCGTGAGTCTTCTCAAGCAACAGATCCGGAGTAAAAAATGCCTGCTAAGAGCACCACTTTTTCGCGTCTCATGAACAGCCTTTCTTTCCGGCTGCAATTGATGACCGTCGTACTTTCCCTTGTCGGTGTTTCTTTTGGCATCAGAAGTTATTTGCATGTTTCCGAGGTACTTGGCGCCGAAGGCAGCGTCCAGATGTATCAGGATCTCATTCTTCAAATTATTATCGCTCTGCTCTTTAACGGCGTGTGCGCCTATATCATTTACCATATTGCAACCAAGCCCGTGCGGACTTTGGGCGAAGTTATGCGCGGCTTGGCCGAAGGCCGTCTGGATATCCAGGTCCCCTATGTGACTCAGGGAACGGAAATCGGCAGCATGGCGCGCAAAGTCGCCGTATTCAAACAAAATGCCGTCGATAAAAAGAATCTTGAAGAGCAGCAGAAGATCCAATCGGTAAAAAGCGAAGAGGAAAAGAAGCGCAGCCGGGAGAAACTGGCCGCCGATTTTGAATCGACCGTCTTATCGGTAGTTGAAATGGTCGCCACCGCGACCGGCGACATGCAGGCCAACGCAAAAAATCTGGCTTCAATGGCAGATAAGACAAGCGACCAATCTTCGACCGTCGCCGCGGCAACTGAGCAAACATCAGCCAACGTCCAGACCGTTTCAGCAGCGGTTGAAGAGCTTTCTGCCTCGTTCAATGAAATCAACTTCAAGGTCACGGAATCCACAAAGATCAGCAACGAAGCCGTTGACGAAGTCGCGCGCGCCGACAAGACTATCTCGACGCTATCAGAAGCTGCCGTTCAAATCGGCGATGTCGTCAAGCTTATTCAGGATATTGCGGGCCAGACCAATCTTCTCGCGCTTAATGCCACAATTGAAGCCGCCCGCGCCGGAGAAGCCGGCAAAGGCTTTGCCGTCGTCGCAAGCGAAGTCAAAAACCTTGCCAACCAAACGGCCAATGCCACCGAAGAAATCGCGAAGAAAATTGCGACGGTTCAAACAGTTTCCGCAGAATCCGTCAATGCCATTCGCGAAATCGGCAAGACCATTGCTAAAACGAATGAAATCTCTTCCAGCATCTCGATGGCCGTCCAACAGCAAACCACGGCGGCGAGAGAGATATCCAACAATGTTCAACAAGCCTCGGTCGGAACCTCCAAAATCTCGGAGAGTATTATGGAAGTCAACAAGGAAGCCTCGGAATCACGCACAGCCGCCAATGAAGTGCTAGAGGATTCGACGAAGCTTTTTGAACAATCAGGCAGATTGAAAAGCGAAATTCAAACGTTCCTCGGCAAAATCCGGCAAGGAAGTTAAAATCCTTTAATGACGGCTCAAAAGGCCCTCAACCCGCATCATAAGGTCGCTGGCGGTACCGGCAATTTCGACAATTTTAATGCGGCCTGTCTCGCCCGAAGTAATACAAACTTGCTTTTTGCTGACGCCAAGTTCTTCTGCAAGCCTTTTGGTCAAAGCGGAATTGGCCCTGCCCTCGCGTGCATCGGCGGAAACGGAAACTTCAACAGCCCTTTTCCCGTCTCCTATATCGACGACCTTAATGTCCCTCTGGCGCGACATCCCCGGCTTTGCGCGCACCGTTAGGCGCACGCCCCCCGAATAGGGGCAAAGAATATCGGAAAAGTTTTCAGCGCTCATTTGACGACTTCAAACAACTGGTAAGTCGACGCTTTGGGCAACGGAATTTCCCGAAGCCATTTTGGCGTTTCACGCGCCGCCAAACGCCCCATAAAGCTTTCGGCAAAAAATTCGCCTGTTTGCTTGTCCGATATGGCAACGCCATCGGGAACGCCGGCTTTCAAATACATTTGAGGGATATTTCGCGACAAAAGAACAAGATCGATATTATTGCGGCGCGCAACTATCTCGGCTTGTTCAACATCGGTGGTGGCAAAAAAATCTATCGTCTCCAGATTCCCTCGTACGTTTGTATGATACGGCACTGACATAATTTCGTGCGAAGTGTTAAAAAGAAGCTCCGCCCCGTCACCGATCATGTTCATGATGCGAAGTTTGCGGTCGCCATATGGAGGCGCATTAAGCGCTTTACCAACGCTACGCATATCGGTGACGTTAGATACAATTTGTGCCGGAAACATCAGCACACCTACATTAAAAGACCTGCCGTCCAGCAAAGCAAACAGAAAGACTGTTGTTAAGGGGCCTATCAAAAGAACAAGCCATACTTCAGCCCAAAAGCGCCCACGGCCTTCAGCATGAGCCGCAATCCACTTCCACCCGCGCTCAGCAAAAGCCGCAAGAGGAATAATTGAAAATAGCTCTGCGTAAACCATCAGGCGTATCTGATAAAAAACACCAAGGCTTGTGGACGCCGCCAAAAAAGCGGCAAGGAGAATCCATTTCCATTTTTTATCGTCCAAAGACTCCCTCGCCATACAAACGCACGTCACAAATCCCAAGACCGGCAAAAAAACGCAAATAACCGCTTTTACCGGGCTATACCGGTCGATCAGAGGGATAGCCTCTTCGATCGTTGCAAAAAATAGGGATGATAGTTTTGGATTCATCGCGCCATAGGGCCCTGCAAGCAACGCCGGAAATTCGTAAAAATAAAAAGCTCCCAAAACAGCCGCAAAGCTACCGCATACAAGAATCCGTGTTTTGACGTTATTAATCCGGGCTACGCCCGCCGCCCCCAGCAACGCCAAGGCAATCGCCCCCATAAGAGCAACATATACAACCGAATAAGACAGAAAATCCGGCAGAAAAAGTTCCGAAACCGCGTGTGTGGAAATAAGAAACGCCGCGCCAAACAGAAACAACCCTGCGCCAAAAACGGCTGCGGCACGCGCCGCCCTACGCCCCGTTATCGCCGTCCATAAGCCAATCACCGCAGACCCCAGTACCATCCATGGCAATGTCTCAAGCGCTATGGCGTTAGAAAGCGCAAAAACGCCGGATGCGGCAATCGCCCAACGCATTTGATCGGGCTGGTCAAAAATTTTTGACGCCAGAGCAACAGCCGTCAACGTCAAAATCGCTTCAATCCCGTGGTGGTCAACTTGCCCGGGCGCAAATTTAAACATCAAAAAAGGCGCAAACATTGCGATAAAAGCGGTCAACCGCGACCATTCGCGCGAGACAAATTCATCAGCCGCTTTGCGCAAAACCCAGAAAAAAAACCCCAAATAAATCACGGGCAAAAGAAAAGACCCCATAAGAGCAGCGCCGTGCCATGAATAACCGATAGAGCGGAACAGCATAATAACCGCCGCAATAGGTACTTGCACAAAGCGGGTGAAATGAAGAACGACACCCTCAGGAGGGCTCATGCGGTGCTGAACATTGTCATACCACCCCTGCCCCTGAAGCCAGTCAAGCGTTTGCGTAAGATAGGCGTAATCGTCTGGATCCGGCAGTATGCCGAGCCAAACCGGATTCGCCGGTAACGCGATAAAGCAAATGACAAAATAAAACCACAGCACAAGCGGCAAGCCGGTGAACGGCGTCTGAAAAACGCGCAGGACGTCGTCAAAAAACTTATTGGTTCGCCGCATCATCACCGAAACCATGGGACGAAGGTGCGGCATCATTTTGTCTCCGCACAGGCAGCAGCAAGCCTGTCCCACGTCTCGTTCGAAATCGGTTTGCCGTTAAAAAATACGTTCGTGCCGTAAATCTCAAGATTGCCCAGCTTCGCTTCCGTCCCCGTGCCAAGCTTGTTGTAAGGATATGCCGATGTATCGAGATTAAGGGCTTTAGCAAGATCGACCGTCAGCGGAATAATCATGCGTTCCGGCAAAATCTTATTGGTGGGATCAGGCAAATCTGCCGGAACCACGGGTTTGCCGTAAACATCGACGCCGGGCTGATAAGTTGCGCCGGGATTGTTTGAATGAATTTTCGATGTGTTGCAAAGCACGGTATCGACGGCGGGCGGAGCGGCACAGGCAGGATATGCAAATAAGAACAAGGCCAATCCCGTGAGTGCCGCTTTTATCATGATGATAAGCCCTTCTGCGCGGCGGCAAGCCTCGACAAAGTCGCCTCGGCTTCGGACTTGCGCTCGCGTTGCTCGTCGACGACTTCAGGGGGCGCGCGCCCGATAAAATCCTTATTGCCAAGCTTCGCGTCGATTTTGCGGATTTCGGCAATCATTTTTTCCGCTTCTTTGCCAAGCCTTATGCGCTCCAGCTCAATGTCGATGACGCCCGCCAAAGGCATTATCAGCGTCGCCTCATCGACAACGGTTTGAGCAGAACCCTTTGTAACCGCCGTCGCGGCAGCAATATCGGACAAACGCGCCAGACGAACGATAATCACATTATGCCGTCCGATGCGAGCCAAAGTATCACTCGACGCGCCCTTTACCTGCAGCGGAATTTGCGACCCCGCCGGAACGTTCAACTCTGCGCGAACCGTACGCACGGAAGAAATAAACCGCACAAGCCAATTCATCTCATCTTGTGCCGCTTTATTGTCGCCCTTGATGCGGATATCCGGCCACTTCGCCGCAATCAGCATATCTTTGCTTCCTGTAAATTCGCCCCATAGCTCTTCGGTTATAAAGGGCATGAAGGGATGCAGGACATGCAGAATTTGACCCAAAACCCACGCCGTCGTCGCGCGCGTTTCGACCTTCGCCGCCTCGTCCGCGCCCGTCAATACGGGTTTTGTAAATTCAACGTACCAGTCGCAGAACGTATTCCACACGAATTCATAAGCCGCCGCCGACGCCAAATCGAAGCGATAAGCGTCAAGCAACTCGGCGACTTTATCGGCTGCAGCCTTGGTCTCGCCGATGATCCACTTATTGACCGTCTGCTGCGCCGATGACGGATCAAAATCCGCCTTCCATGCGCATTCGTTCATCTGGCAGAAACGCGCTGCATTCCAAAGCTTGGTGGCAAAGTTCCGATTACCTTCAATGCGGCTTGTCGCAAGCTTGATGTCGCGCCCGGGCGTAGACATGTTCGCAAGCGTAAAGCGCAACGCATCGCAGCCGAACTTATTAATAACATCAAGAGGATCAATGACATTGCCCTTGGTCTTCGACATCTTGTGGCCTTTTTCATCACGCACAAGGGCATGGATGTAAACGGTCTTAAACGGCACATCTTTCATAAAATGAGTGCCGAACATCATCATGCGGGCGACCCAGAAGAAGATGATGTCGAACCCCGTCACCATCACGTCGGTCGGATAATACCGCGCAAGTTCGGGAGTCTTTTCAGGCCATCCGAGCGTCGAGAACGGCCACAAGCCTGATGAGAACCATGTGTCGAGAACATCGTCGTCGCGTTTCAACGTGACTTTCTTACCGTAATGTTTTTCG
>CAZQOE010000121.1:0-5461 GCA_964594935.1 uncultured Rhodospirillaceae bacterium
GGTCTCTCCTGCGCAATCAAGCTCAAGCAATTGGCAAACGAACAGAAGCGCGAAATTTCGGTCTGCGTCATCGAAAAAGGCTCCGAAGTCGGCGCTCACCTGTTGTCCGGAGCGGCTATCGAACCAAAAGCGCTTGAAGAACTTTTCCCGAATTGGAAAGAACTCGGTGCGCCGCTGACAACTCCCATCGTCGGCGACAGGATTCTCTTTTTGACCAAAAAATTCGCCTTCCCGCTTCCGACAACGCCGGACATGAACAACCACGGCAATTACATTATCAGCCTCGCGCATCTGGGCCGGTGGCTCGCCAAGCAGGCCGAAGCGTTGGGCGTCGAGATATATCCGGGCTTCGGCGGAGCGGAAGTATTGTACGACGACAAAGGCACAGTTGTTGGCGTGGCTACGGGCGACGTCGGCATCGGCAAGGACGGCAAGCCGACCGAACGTTTTGCGCGTGGCGTCGAATTACACGCCAAGCAAACGGTATTGGCCGAAGGTTGCCGAGGCTCCCTGACCAAGATGCTGATGCAGAAATTCAATCTGAACAAGGATTGCGATCCGCAAGCCTATGGCCTCGGCATCAAGGAAATCTGGGAAATCGATCCCAAAAGGCACCGCGCGGGGCTTGTCCAACACACGATGGGTTACCCCGTCGATATGAAAACTTACGGCGGCTCGTTCCTGTATTACTGGGAACCCAACAAAATTATGATCGGCTACATTACGGGGCTCGATTATGAAAACACCTACCTGTCGCCCTTCGATGAATTCCAGAAGTTCAAACAGCATCCGGCCATCCGCAAAGTTTTGGAAGGGGGCAAGCGCATCGCCTACGGCACGCGAGCGCTGTGCGAAGGCGGGCTGCAATCCATTCCGCGCCTGACTTTCCCGGGCGGCCTTTTGGTGGGCGACACGGCTGGCTTCATGAACGTGCCTAAAATCAAAGGCACGCACACGGCGATGAAATCCGGCATTATCGCGGCTGAAGCCCTCATCGATGCTTTGGCTGCGGGCGCCGTCGAAGTGCCCGATTACCAGTCGCGGTTTGAAAAATCATGGTTGTGGAAAGAACTATACGCCGCCCGCAATATCCGTCCGTCGTTTCATTATGGGCTTTTGCTCGGCGTTTTATACAGCGGCATTGACGGCATGATTTTGCGCGGCCATGTGCCCTTCACGTTCCATAATCACGCCGACCATGCGCAGCTTAAACCGGCGAAGGACTGCAAGAAAATCGTTTACCCTAAGCCGGACGGCGTTTTCAGTTTCGACCGCGCCTCGTCGTTGTTCCTATCGAACGTGCATCACGAAGAAAACCAGCCCGCGCATCTCAAACTGCGCGACTGGAAAGTCGAAAACACCGTCAACATCCCCGTCTACGACGGGCCGGAGGAGCGTTTTTGCCCCGCCGGAGTGTATGAAATCGTGCGCGATGCCGACGGCAAAAACCCGCACCTTGTCATCAGCCCGTCGAATTGCCTGCATTGCAAGACGTGCGACATCAAGGACCCGACGCAGAATATCGACTGGTGCACGCCCGAAGGCGGCGGCGGCCCGAATTATCAGGACATGTGAACAATGGGATTATCAGCGCGTCTATTGGTTCCGGGGAGACGAAGCTCTCGTTGATGATTTTTTAAAACCGTACACATCGCGCGCTTTCTTTATACGATCCAATCTGGCAAAAGGCGGCCTGTTTTATGAAGGCAAACCTTTTCAGGCGGAATTTTTCGGCGCGTTTGATTCCGAAAATCTCGTCGGGGTGCTTATTCATGGCTGGATAGGCAATATGCAGATTTTTGTTTCCAATCCTTCGGCCATACCGGCACTTGCCGACGCGTGGCGGAAGTATCGCACCAAAAAACCGCGCGAGATCGAGTGTTTTCTTGGCCCCGCCAGCCAAGTCGAAGCGCTTCTTTCAGCACTAGGCGTTTCTCCTTCCTCTTTGCATTATGGCGGCGAGACAGAAGGATTGTTCACGCTTTCTTTAGACAAAATGAAGCCTTCTTCCTTACCGAAAAGTCCCGATTTGGCTGTACGATATGCTGAAGAGAGAGATGCGAACACGTTGACTTCTTGGCGGCATGACTTCAACGTTGAAGCCAACGACGCAACGCCCGGCCAAAAAACTCTTGATAAGGCGAAAGACGAAATCATTCGTCGCATCGATGAAAAAGATTTATTCGTTCTTGAAGATCAAGACCGCTTAGTCAGTTTTTGCGGTGTCGGAGGTTTTCTCCCAGACTGGACAAATGTCGGGCCGCTTTGGACCCCGCCGGAGTTGCGTAACAAAAACTATGGCCGCACTGTATTGGCGGGAGCTTTGTCGATAATGCGGAAAAATGGGCTTACAAACGCCGTTCTATTTGCGCGTTTGCCTGCCGCGATAAAAGTCTATTATTCGATAGGTTTCGAGCGTACCTGCGATTGGCGGTTTGATGTTCTTAAGAAACCGCTTTTGATCCGGTAACGCATCTCTCGATGCCGCCCAAATCTTTATGCGTGGCGACGTCGGTAAACCCGTTTTGGCGTAAGAACTCCGCGACCGTTTTTGCCTGTCCGTCGCCGACTTCAAAAGCGACAAGCCCTTGGGGATTCAAAATACCCGCCAATTGGGGAATTAGCAGGCGATAAACATCCAGTCCATCCTTGCCTCCGTCAAGCGCGGGCAGGGGGTCGTGCTCGCGCACTTCCCGCATCAACGTTGGAATTTCCGCCGAGGCGATATAGGGCGGATTACTTATAATAATGTCGAACTTTTCGGAAATTCCCGAAAGCCAGTTTCCAACACGAAATTCTGCCCGCTCGCCAATCCCAAGCGTTTCCGCGTTATTCGCAGCCTGTTCAATGGCGCGGGAATTAATATCAACGCCGACGCCCATCGCATCCGGCATTTCATGCAACAGCGCCAAAAGTAAACACCCCGTTCCCATACCAAGATCAAGTATTCTAACTTCGTCATTCCCGCGAAAGCGGGAATCCGGCGCCGCGCGTCTGCGCGGCATAAGATTCAAAACCGCCTCCACAAGCGTCTCGCTATCCGGCCTCGGCTCGAGCGTTGCTTCGTTCAACCCGAAATCCAATCCCCAAAACTCGCGCTTGCCCAAAATGCGCCCGACAGATTCCCCTGCCGCGCGCCGCGCCAACAGCTCCTCAATTTCGCCCTTTTCTTTATCGGATAAAACGCGCCCCGATTGGCTTAAAATCCCCGCGCGACCGAGCCCTAGCGCTTGCCCCGCCAACAACCGCGCATCAAGCTGAGGATTATCCACGCCCGCATGTTTCAGCTTTTCTATCGCGTTTCTAAGAAATTCGGCCAAATGCACGTTCGCGTTACCTTGAAGACAATTCCGCAAGCTTTTCGGCTTCGTCGCGCTGTGTCAGGGCGTCGATAAACGCGTCCAGCCCGGGGCCGTTGATGACATCGTCGATGTTGTACAAAGTTTTCTCGATGCGATGGTCGGACACGCGCCCTTGGGGAAAGTTATAGGTGCGGATTCGCTCCGACCTGTCGCCCGTGCCGACTTGGCTTTTACGTTCGGCCGCATGGGCGGCCTTAATGGCTGAATCTTTTTGCTCATAGATGCGAGCGCGCAAAATGGTCATCGCCTTGGCCTTGTTTTTGTGCTGCGAGCGTTCGTCCTGCATCGCCACGGTGACGCCGGTGGGCAAGTGGGTGATGCGGATGGCGCTTTCGGTCTTGTTGACCTTCTGGCCGCCCGCGCCCGACGACCTATAAACGTCGATCTTCAAATCCTTTTCGTCGATCTTGATATCCACGTCTTCCATTTCGGGCAAAACGGCGACGGTCGCGGTCGAGGTATGTACGCGGCCCGAAGCTTCCGTCGTGGGCACACGCTGGACGCGATGCACGCCGGACTCGAACTTCATGCGCGCAAAGACGCCGCGCCCCCGGATTTCCGCAATGCCTTCCTTCAGCCCGCCCAAGTCATTTTGGGACAACTCCATGACCTCGAACTTCCATCCCCTGTGCGCGGCGTACTTGCTGTACATGTCGAACAACAGCGAGGCGAACAATCCGGCTTCGTCGCCGCCGACGCCCGCGCGGATTTCTAGAATGGCGTTGCGCTCGTCGGTCGCGTCCTTGGGGATCAGCATCTTCTGCACGCGCAACTCAAGCTCGGGGATTTGCGGGCGAAGGATTTCTATTTCGCGTTTGGCTTCGGCCTGCATATCGGGGTCTGCAAGCATGGCTTCGGCATCGGCCATTTCTTTTTTGGCGCGGTTCAGCTCGCCGATGGCCTCGGCCACGGGCGTCAGGTCGGAATATTCCTTCGACAGTTTGGCGAACATATCGGGCGCAATGCCGGGTTGCGACAGCGCGTCGCGCACTTCGTCATGCCGCTCCAGAACGCGCGAAAGTGTTTCGGTAAGGGACATTTATGCTTATCCTAACTTAGTCATCGTAACGATTTGTTTATCTTAAGGTCCGGATTGTTCTTACAATCCAATCCTTATAGCGGCACAGAGGCTTACAGCATACAAATAATCTAATTTTTCAGAGGATGAAAGTATTGCCGACGTGGGAAAAAGGCCATTTTTGTGATATAAAATAAGCAAGTTATTTAGAACGATGTTAAGGATTTGTTATTATTGTGATGGAATATTTATTGAAGTCGAGGCGAGTATTTTTTCAACTGAAAAAGGAGAAAAACATGCTTTACGGGTCGACCTTCGGTAATTCAGTACCTGTTTTCTCTCAGCCGCAACAAGCGTCTAAAAACCCCAAAAAGACAGAAGATGTTCATGTAAACATCCTTCCCCCGGATGTGCGTATTGCCAGAGGGGCAAAAATAAATGAAAAGTTTTTTAGTTATGTGAAAGGAATAAATGCCGAAAGGCTAACATTAGCATAGCCGCTAAATATAATTAGGACGTTGATTTTGCGATGATTATTTAATCGAGTGAGGAGATAATCATGAGATTGGCCGATATTGAAAAGTGTAACCCGAGTGAAGTAATCGACTTTACTGATCCCTCATGGTCAGCCAAAACCAAAGCAGTATCCTATAGAAAACCGGGACAATTTGGTGATCATAAAATGTATCATCCTAATAGAACGGTAGCGACGGGACCGGTAAGATATCCGACAACGGGTATGGGGCGTGCCAATTCCCCTACGCAATTTCCAAGCATGGCTCCGGCTGGCTAAGGTCAAAATCTAAAGCGAGTCGAACTCATATTTAATATTAACCTCAGCAGGATTTACCCTGCCGTGGTTTTATTTTGCCTTCGCCGCTTCGATCTCCGCGGCCTTTTTTTCAACCAACGCCGCCAGATGCTCGACAATGGCTTCGCCCTCGCCGTGGAACCTGTGGTCGGCCACGCCCTTAATATAAACCTGATGCGTTCCCTTGCCGCCGCCCGTAAAGCCGATGTCGGTATGCATCGCCTCGCCGACGCCGTTGACGATGCAGCCGATGACCGAAAGCGTGACAGG
>CAZQOE010000122.1:0-2756 GCA_964594935.1 uncultured Rhodospirillaceae bacterium
GCTTTCAGTTCCTTGTCTTCCGAAGCGTCAATGCGTTGATTGTACCAGTCGACGGCTTCCAGTTCTTCCTTTAAGGATTCAAGCGCCATGTGCAGATCGCGCGTTTGATGGGACAAATCGCCAGAGGGTTCTTGGTACGGCATGGGGACCTCCTTCAAAGACTGAAACTCTCCCAACTATAACAGGTCGGGGGTCTAATCCAACGTCTTTCGATAAAGCTTCATCGCCAGAACCGACACGACGATCATAAAGACGAACAGCGGCCATAAATGCGGCCAGATTTCGACGATACCGCTGCCTTTCAGCAAAATGCTGCGCACGATGCGTATGAAATAGGTGGCGGGCAAGGCATTGCCGATGGTCTGCGCCCACTCCGGCATGCCCCAGAAAGGGAACATATATCCCGACAAGAGAATCGACGGCAGAAAAACGATCATGGAAAGCTGCATCGCCTGCATCTGGTTTTTCGATCCGGTCGAAATGGTAAAGCCGAGCGCAAGATTGCAGATGATGAAGACGAGCAGCGTCGCCGAAAGTAGCCCCAAACTCCCGATAATCGGAACGCCGAACAAAAACTTCGCCGCCACCACAAGAATGGCGGACTGAATGTACCCGATGCCCACATAAGGCAAAATTTTTCCGGCCATCACTTCAAACGGGCTGACCGGCATGGACAAAAGGTTCTCCATCGTCCCGCGCTCGCGTTCGCGCGTAAGGGCCAGCGCCGTCATAATGACGCCCGTCATCGTCAACACGACGCCCATCAGGCCCGGAACGATGTTGTAGCGCGAAAAACCTTCCGGATTGTAAAGCCTATGCACCTGAACCTGAAACGGAGCGTCCGCGCCCTTCAGCTTCGCCAACGCGCCGTGAAATTCCTCTTTCACGATCCGGTTGACGATGCCGCTGACGGCGGCCAAGGCGCTGGCCGAGGCGGTCGGGTCCGTCGCATCCGCTTCGATCAACAAATCCGGCTTCGCGCCGCGCACGATGTTACGCTCGAAATTCTCGGGTATCGTGATGACGAACTGCACTTTTCCTTCCTGAAGCAAAAGCCGCCCCTCGTCTTCGGACGCGGCTTCCTTCTGAATCAGAAAATATTCCGAGTTTTTAAGCCCCGCGACAAAGCTGCGCGAAAAAAGGCTGTGGTCCTGCGCCAGCACCGCGGTCGGCATATTCTTGGGGTCGGTATTGATGGCGTAGCCGAAAAGCAGCAACTGCACGATGGGCACAAGGATCATCATGCCGAACGTCGAACGGTCGCGACGAAGCTGCCGAAGCTCCTTGACCATCATCGCGCCCATGCGGCGCAGGGAAAGGAAAAAGGAATGCTGCATACGCTATCCCCCCTCCGGCGACCGCGCCATAAAGTGGATGAAAGCGTCTTCCAAGGACGTTGGCGACTCGGCCCACGCATATCCGGGCCTTGCGCGATACGGCTCAATCGCCTTTTTCAGGGCTTCGGGATTAGAACCGCTGACATGAAGAGAGTCCCCGAAAATCGCGGTCGTCGCCACGGCGGGGTTTTTCCGAAGCTCGTTCATAAGGTCCGCCAGACGCTCGCCGCGCACGGTCCACGTCGTCAATCCGGCTTGGGCGATAACCTCGTCGACTCCGCCTTCCGCGACCAGTTTTCCCCCCGCGATATAGATGACGGCGTGGCACCGTTCGGCTTCGTCCATATAGTGCGTGCTGACAAGAACCGTAAGCCCTTTGGCCGCCAATTCATGGATTTGATCCCAAAACTCGCGCCGCGCCTTGGGGTCGACTCCGGCCGTCGGTTCGTCCAGAAGCAAAAGTTCCGGCTCATGCAGAACGCAGGCCGCCAGCGCAAGCCGCTGCTTCCATCCGCCCGACAGAGCGCCCGCCAACTGGTCGGCGCGGTCTTTAAGGCCCATGTTGTCGATGGCCTTTTCAACGCACGCTCTGCCGCAGGAAAGCCCGAACATATCGGCGACGAACGTCAGGTTTTCCCGAATGGTCAGGTCTTCCCAGAAGCTGAACTTCTGGGTCATGTATCCCGTGCGCCGCTTGATCTTGTCGGATTCTTTTCTCAAATCGAAGCCCAGGCAGGTTCCTTCTCCGGCGTCGGGGGTCAAAAGGCCGCAGATCATGCGGATGGTGGTGGTCTTGCCGCTGCCGTTCGGGCCCAGAAAGCCGTAAATCTTGCCGCGCGGAACGCGCAACGTCACATGGTCGACAACAGGCGTACGCCCGTAAATTTTCGTCAGGTCTTTGACATCGATGGCATATTCCGCGCCGCTCATGGGCCTTCCCGTTCGATATCGACGGGCAATCCTGGCCGCAGCGCCGGCGTAAAGGTTTCGGGCTTTGCCTCGATCCGGAAAACGAGCTTGTCGCGCGACCCGACGCTATAAATAATCGGCGGCGTGTATTCGCTTTGCGAGGCGATGAAAACGATAACGGCTTTCACCGGACTTTCGCACCCGTCGCAACGAAGAACGATTTTATCGCCAATAGCGAACGACGGCAGTTTGGCCTGCGGGACGAAAAACCGGACTTTGACGTTCTCGGGTGGCAGAAGGCTGACAACAGGCGTTCCGGCCGCGACGTATTCGCCCGCGTGAAAATAGGTGTCCTCGATATTTCCCGCGGCCGTGGCCTTGGGGGCGCTATCCGCCAACTGCTTTTGGATCTGGAGGCTTTTCTGCGCGGCGATTTGCACGGCGGCTTTGGTTGATTCAAGAGAAGCCGTTCGCGCATCAAGTTCCGATTTGCTGACCGAATTCGTCGCC
>CAZQOE010000122.1:2766-5420 GCA_964594935.1 uncultured Rhodospirillaceae bacterium
AGCTTGAACGCGCGTTCGTATTCGATCAGGGCGTTTTCCAGATTCGCCTTGGCCTGAAGCTCTTCGGCCTGCGCCGAAACAAGCGAGGACTCGAGGTTCGTTTTATCGAGCGCAAAAAGCTCGTCGCCTTCCTTGACCTGTTGTCCGCGCACAACCGAAAGCGTCTGCAAAAGGCCCGACGTCGTCGGCGCGATATACAGGTATTCCCCCTCGATATAGCCGTTAAAAGACTTCGCTTCCGGCTTGCATCCAAGGGCCAGAACAAGAAGGGACAAAAGGGCGAAGCGTTTCATGGGTGCCTCAGAAAAAGGCGCGACCTTTCCATCCTAGACGAAACCCCATGCGTCTTGAACTTGAATCTTTTCCGGATATGATGAACCGGCAAAAACCCAAGCCCGCGTAACACGATGGACATACCGGCCCCCCTGCGCTCCGACGGCCCCGACAGGATCGCGATTTCTTCCGGCGGCGGATGCCTCGTTCTTTTCGGGCTGCCCTTTTTCGCGGCGGGCGTGTTCATGCTGCTCGGGGGGCTCGGCATCGTCCCGTTCCAAAACGCCGACAAGCCCCCGTTTATCGCGTACGCCGTCATTCTGTTTATGGGAATCGTGTTCACGGCGGTGGGCGCGAGCCTGATGTTTCTTAGGCAAACCGTCACGCTCGACCGCGCGCGAAAAAGCGCGACGGACGAAAAACGGTTTCTGGGCTATTCTTCGATCAAAGAAATGCGCCTGCCCGATTACGCCGTCGTCACGATACGGCGCGTCGCGGGAGATTCGGATTCGTCGGATTCCTTTCCCGTGACGCTTGAAAGCAAAGACGGCGAAAAGAAGCTTAAAATCCATTCTTCGACGATTTTTGAAAAGTCCAACAAAGTCGCGGCCTGCGCGGCGGACTTTCTGAGGCTTCCCTGCGAAGACCGCACGACGGGCACCGTTCGCGTCGTCGAGGCGTCTTCCGCCGAACCTGCGCCGGAGCCCGCGCCCGAGCGGCGCGACCCCGCTTTCACGCCCCCGCCCCAAAATCCAAGAAGTGCGATTGAAGACATCAACGGCGAACTCAAGATTACGCTTCCTTCCTTTCCGCCGGCGCTATTCGGCGTCGTCATCTGGGCCGTATTCGCCCTCATCGTCGCGACGAGCTTCAACGTCGGCGAATTCTGGTGGGGCGCCCTTAAAAACGCCGATTTGATCAAGCTCGGAAAGCCCGAAAAAATCGAAAACGCGGCCGACTGGTTTGTGCTGGCTTTTTACGGTTTTTTGACGTTCGTCGTCTTCGTCGCGCCGCTTTTCAAGCTTTTGAGCACCAAAGGCGGACGCCTTTTGACCGTAACGTCCGAAGGCCTCGTTTTTGAAAAAAAGAAATGGGCGGCTTCCGACATTCTGGCGGTGGACGCCGTCGTTCGCTCCCAGGCGCCGAAGCCCGAGCCAAGCGCCGCGAATCCTTTCGCGCCAACCGACTCGCCGTTAGCCCGGTCCCTGAAAGAAGGCCTTGCGCAAAAACTTAAAGAAGGCTTCTTCTACGCCAACAGAATTCAAATCAAAACGCGGCGGGAAATCGTCGATATCCCGACGGGCGTTCCGGGGGACGAAACGGAGTACCTGCGCGGGCTTATCCAACGGCGTTTGGCCAAAGCCGCCAAGCGCGCCCTCTCCTGACCAGTCTTGCCGCGCCCGCGCGCGCCGTTTATAGTGAATCGTCTTCGCGACTCCATCGGCTGAACAGGGACTTTTCGGATGTTGACACTTTTCTACGCAGAGCTCAGCGGCGTCCGGCGCGCGGTCGTGACGGGGCCTTTGGACAAACTGCCCAAAAGCACCATCTGGCTCGATCTTCTTTGCCCCTCGACGGAAGAAGAAAAGCTGGTGGAAAGGCTCCTTTCCCTGCAAATTCCCACGCGCGCCGACATGCAGGAAATCGAAGCCTCCAGCCGCCTGTATGCCGAAGGCGGCGCCTTGGTCATGACGATGCCCGTCATCACCAAATCCGCGACCGTTTCGCCCGAAACGTCCCCCGTCACCTTTATTCTGGCGAGCGGATGCCTTGTGACGGTGCGCTACGAAGACCCGACGCCCTTCAGCTCCTTTGTCCAGAACGTGCACCGCGAACCGCCCGCGCAGGCCACGGCCGAACACATCCTTCTGGGCCTGCTCGAACAAATCGCCTTCCGCCTCGCCGACATCCTCGAGCGCGCGACGGTCGATCTCGAAAAGCTTTCGCACGACATCTTCTGCTCCAACGCCGCGCCCTGCGGCAAAGTCGATTTCAAAAACATCCTGCGCAACGTCGGCTACGTCGGCGATTTGTCCACGAAGGCCAAGGACAGCCTCCTCAACCTCAACCGCCTGCTTCCCTTCCTGTCGGCGCAAACGCGGGGCAAAAGGGACATCGAAAACAGAATCGGCACGCTTCTCGCGGACGCCGTTTCCATCGACCAGCACGCGACGTTTCTATCGACCAAGGCGGCCTTTCTCCTCGACGCGACGCTCGGCATGGTGAACATCGAACAGAACAACATCATCAAGATATTCTCCATCGCCGCCGTCGTGTTCCTGCCGCCGACGCTGATCGCAAGCGTCTACGGCATGAACTTCCATTTCATGCCCGAACTCGACTGGATCGGGGGCTATCCGCTTGCGCTTGTCCTGATGGCC
>CAZQOE010000123.1:0-510 GCA_964594935.1 uncultured Rhodospirillaceae bacterium
CTGCGCATGCGGGAATCCATCTTTTCTTCCATCTCCCTTGTCTACCGCCCCCCAAAAACTCTCCGGCAGGGACTTGAACCATCTGTCATCGGAAAGATAAGCCTCGATCTGCTTTCGCGCGGCCAGTCCAAGGCGCTTTCTTTCTTCCGGCGAGCGGATAAGACGCCGCAAAGCCTCGGCCGCCTGTTCGATGTTGGGAGCAGCCCATTTCGCGCCGAAGCCGTTATAGGCGTGCTGCGGATCCTCAACGTCGATCATTTTATAATCTATCATAATGGAGGACTCTGGCGTCATAAAGTCCATGTTGCCGGACCATCCCGTCGCGATCACAGGTTTGCCCGAGGCCATGGCCTCGGCCAGCAAAAGCCCGAAGCCTTCGGATCTATGCAAGGAGATGACGATATCGACTCGCGCCATCAGGTTCTTCATGTCCTCGGTGCTGAATTTTTCATGAAGAAAATGGATATTGTGGCAGTCCGCAGCCAAAGCGGCAAGCCGTGCCTCGGACTC
>CAZQOE010000123.1:520-5362 GCA_964594935.1 uncultured Rhodospirillaceae bacterium
CCGGCCATGCGGCGGAATTATTGATTTTGATTACCAGAACGCAATTCGGATCGTTTGCAGCGGCCAGCTTGAACGCCCGCACAACATCTTCCGGATTTTTCCGCGCATGCGTCGAGCGCACGTCGTACATGAAAAAAACAATCGTTTTCCCGGCAAAGGCGGGCAAAACGTCCCGTGTCGGCGCGTAAGGATAGGGGCCAACGTCCAGCGGCAAAGGAACGACGCGCACGGGCGTCGCCCCCGAAATCTTGCGCAGCCCTTCGGCGACGAAATTCGTCCCTACCCAAACCTCGTCGACGCACCGCAAGGCGGGCTTCCAGGTCGGCGGGAAATTCTGCAACTCCCAATACCAAATGCCGATCACGCGGCGCGAAACCAGCCTTCGCCTTCCGATAGCCAGATACGCCAAGTTCATCAAATCGGGATTGATAACGACGATCAACGCGCCGCCTTCGGCAGGAGAATCCGGCCATGCGCCTCCGGCCTCGAAGTCCTCTAGAATCATTGAACGGCTTAAATTGGACGCGCCCACGGCAATCCCGCGTTTTTTTAACCGACCGACAAGCTGGCGGGCGTTTTCTCCCAAACCGGAAGCCGTTCCGAAAAGCCCCGAGACAATCACATCCCCGCGCTTGATCTTACGGCGCGGGTCCAACGCGCGCCGCGTCAAAGCGTCGAGCAGTTTCAGATCCAGCCTTCGCAGCCACCGAGGCTGCGCCTGCCAAAGAAGCCTGACTATCTTTTTCAACAAGTTAGAAGACGGCATTGAATTAACTTCTGAATAGGAATGGAGTGCATGCCCACGGATGTAGACTGCATCGCGTTCGAGGGTCTTAGCATCCTGCTGCAACAGGTGCAACACGGCGCAAATTCCAAAAAAGGTCTCACAAAGGGCAAAATCCGAATGGGCACAATATATCGACAAAAGGGAATTTATTATGTAGAAGGCTTCTCCGACAACAAGGATAAAAATGATGGCAAAAAAGGCGTTAATTACTGGAATCACTGGGCAAGACGGAGCCTATCTCGCGAAACTCCTCTTGGAAAAGGGATATGAAGTACACGGTGCCTACCGCCGCTCAAGCTCGCCGAACACGTGGCGCTTGAACGAGCTTGGCATCACAGGGCAAGTCAATCTGGTATGCATGGAGTTGACGGATCAATCCAGCGTCCAGCGCGCTATCGAGCAAGTCATGCCGGACGAAGTTTATAATCTTGCGGCGCAAAGTTTTGTGCAGGAATCCTTCTACCAGCCGATTTATACCGGCAATCTGGACGGCATTTCGGTTGCTCGAATCCTTGAAGCGATTCGCGAATCCAATTCGAAAATAAAGTTTTATCAGGCGTCCACATCCGAGATGTTCGGCAAGGTTCAGCAAGTCCCCCAAAACGAAAAAACAGCCTTTTACCCGCGCAGCCCTTACGGGGTCGCCAAGCTCTATGGGCATTGGATCACCGTTAATTACCGCGAATCCTACGATATGTTCGCGTGCTGCGGCATTCTTTTCAATCACGAGTCGCCTTTGCGAGGCATGGAATTCGTCACGCGGAAAATCACTTCCGGCCTTGCGTTGATACAGGCGGGGAAAAGCGGCCCGCTCGAACTCGGCAATCTTGATGCGAAGCGCGACTGGGGCTTTGCGGGCGATTACGTGGACGGCATTTGGCGCATATTGCAGCAAGACACGCCGGACGATTACGTGCTGGCGACGGGCATGACCACGTCCGTTCGCGCTTTTGTGGAACTGGCGGCCAAGGCCATGGGCGTAACGCTTGTCTGGAAAGGCAAGGAGAAGGATGAAATCGGCGTCGACGAAAAAACAGGCAAAACGTGGGTTAAGATAAACCCCGATTATTACCGCCCCTCGGAAGTCGATCTCTTGATCGGCGATCCGACGAAAGCCAAGACCAAGCTGGGCTGGAGCCACAGCGTTTCCGTCGAAAATCTCGTGCGGCTTATGGTTGAAGCGGATATGAAGCGTTTGGCGCAAGCATAGATCGAACGGCGGCGGCATGGAAATCTCGGATACAATCCTCGTCACAGGCGGCGCCGGTCTGGTCGGCACGAACTTGCGCCGTCGCCTTTCCGAAGCGGGATACCAATCAGTTCTATCGCTGGATTACGCAGACTGCGATTTGATGGAACGCGGGCAGGTGGACGCCTATTTCGAGGCGCATAAACCAGCTTATGTCTTCCACATGGCGGGGCGCGTCCGCGGCCTCGGCGGCAATATGAACTGGCAAGGCCCCGCCTATCTGGACAACGTTCTTATCAACACGCACGTGATCGAGGCGTGCCGAAAATACGGAGTCAAGAAAATCGTGGCGATGGGAACCGTCGCCATGTATCCCCACCCCTTGCCCTGCAATCCTTTGCGGGAGGATGCCATCTGGATGGGCCCGCCCCACCACTCCGAATTCGGCTATGCGCAGGCCAAGCGCGGCATGCTGGCGCAACTGATTGCCTATGAGGAAAACTATGGGCTTCCCTTCGCCGTGGCGCTCAGCACGAATTTATACGGGCCGTACGACCGTTTTGACACGGAAACGGGGCACGTTATCCCCTCGCTCGTGAAAAAGTTTTACGACGCGCGGAAAAACGGCGGCGAAGTTGTCATTTGGGGGGACGGCGCGGCGGAAAGGGATTTTCTCTATATCGAAGACGCGGTAAACGCCCTCATTCTCATGATGAAAAGCGCGAGCGGCATCGTCAATATGGCCACCGGAAAAACGCAAAGCATTAAACAGGCGGTTTCCATCCTTGCCGATCTGACCGGCATGCAGGAACATGTGCGCTGGGACGCCAGCAAGCCCAACGGGCAGTTGACCCGCGCCTATGATATCTCGAAACTGTCTTCTTTGGGGTTTTCGTGCGCTTTTGATCTTCCGCAGGGCTTGAAGAACACCCTCGCGTGGTATGACGCCAACGAATCCTCCGCCAGAAGGGAATAAGGCATAAAAAAGAATGAGCGATCCGTTTGTTTTGCCGCAAGGCATGAAAGGGCGTTTCGGCGTCGTGAAGTTGTGGCCAAAGCTGAAGACGGCGGAGGACGAGAACATCGCGCGTTTGAAGCGCACGGCGCGAAGCATGGGACTTGAATGCGTCGAAATCGATGATCAGGGCAGGAGCGTCGAGCAGGCCAGCCGCCAAATGACGCAGGACGATCTCGACTTTGTCATCCACCTGCATTTCCAAACGCCGAAAGCCTACGACATTTTCTCCTTTGTCGCGCTCTGGAACCCATTGCAATTTTACCATGAATGGGGTTACGAGCGTTTTTCGCGAAACCTTCTGACTCACGACGATTTTCTCAGCTGCGATTCCCCTGCGGCCGACGATATGGTCAAGCGCATGATTTTGGCCGACCCGACCCGCGCCGCGCCCGAATTCCACATGTTTCATTCTCTTTCGGATCCGGTGTTCGAGCCTACGCTGGGCGACGGCAAGCTCTATTATGTTGGCATCAATTGGGAACGGCTGGGGCAGGGCCGCTCGCGGCATCAGGAAATTCTCAAGGCGCTCGACGACACGGGCGATTTGCGCCTATACGGTCCCAAAATCTTTCACGGCGTCAGAGTTTGGGAGGGTTATAAAAGCTATGTCGACGAACTGCCTTTCGACGGGGCGTCGTCCATCGCCGCCATCAACAAAGCGGGGATTGTGCTTGTGCTGTCGTCTAAGGCGCACAAGGAATCGGCGCTGATGTCGAACCGGCTGTTTGAAGCGGCGGCAGCGGGCGCCCTCGCGATCTGCGACGAGAATCCTTTTGCCAAGAAACACTTTGGCGATTCCGTGCTCTATATCGACACCTCGCTTCCCAGCGATCAGGTTGTGCGGCAAATCAGGGATCACCTCGCATGGATAAAAAGCCATCCGCAAGACGCGCTCAATCTTGCGCAAAGGGCGCAGGCGATCTTTAACGAAAAATTCCGCCTTAATATATCGCTCGCGGAAATCTACGCTGGATTTCAAAATCGCAAACAGGAGCTTCGTCGGCTCTATGCGCCGATAAAGACGGACCGCCAGGCGACGCTTTATCTGCTTCTTCCCGATTTCGACAAGGAAATTCTTCAGCGGCATATACGCAGTTTTCAAACCCAAAACTATCCGTCCTGCCGCGCCGTTTTAGTCGTCGACGAGTATGATTTGGCAAAACACGACGACGAGATAACCGCCACAATCAAGGAAAAGAACGCTGCGATAACACTCAGCCCGTGCCCCTTTTATAAACGGAACGGAGTGGGCAAAATTCTTTTCCGCCTGCCGCGTGGAAAGATTCTTGCGGACGTTTTGCGCGAGGACGCGCTTCTGGAAACAGGATCTTATTATTGTTTTGTCGCGCCGAACGAAACCTTGTTCAGCCATCATATCGAAGGGCTTGTCGCCGCGCTTGAGGCAGAGCCGGCGCGTGCCTACGCGGCATCGCAAGCGCTTCTCCGGCATACTTCTGCCGACGGGGAAACGCATCACGACGTGTCGGAAAATCTTTATCTGACCCGATACGTCGCCAACAATCCTTCCGGCTATGCGCGCCTTCTTTTTCGTCATGGCGATCATAACGCAAGGGAACGGGAAATTGTCCTGCCTTACTTGGATATCATGGCTCCTTTAGGCCTCACGAAACTTGAAGAAAGTGCCCTTTCGCCCCGCGCTACGGTCATTGCCAGAATCCAGGATAAATTTTGTAACGCCACGCATGTTGTGCTTCGGGAGGAAAAAATTCTGCGCGACCAGAATCCGGCCGTTTTCGATAAACTGCGTTATAGAGAACCGGCGCAGATCGCCGCGGGTTCGTCAATCGGCCAAATCTTCATCGACATGGCCCGCGCTTTTCCCATGCC
>CAZQOE010000124.1:0-5362 GCA_964594935.1 uncultured Rhodospirillaceae bacterium
GCCCGACAAAGCCATCGATTTGATCGACGAGGCGGCCGCGCGTCTGCGCATGGAGGTAGACAGCAAGCCCGAAGAAATCGACGAACTCGATCGCAAAATCATCCAGCTCAAAATCGAACGCGAAGCGTTGAAGAAAGAACAGGACGCGGCTTCGAAAGAGCGTTTGGGTAAACTTGAAAAAGAACTCGCAGGGCTTGAGAAAAAATCTGCCGACCTGACGACGCGTTGGCGCGCCGAAAAGGAACAGCTCGGCAGCGCGCAGAAGATTAAAGAACAGTTGGAACACGCGCGCGCGGAACTCGACCAAGCCCAGCGCAAGGGCGACTTTACCCGCGCGGGAGAATTGACCTACAGCGTCATCCCCGACCTGACGCGCAAACTGGAAAAAGCGCAAAAACAGTCCGAAAACGCGATGCTCGACGAAGTTGTGAAAGACACCGACATCGCCTCTATCGTCAGCCGCTGGACAGGCATCCCCGTGGATAAAATGCTCAGTGGCGAACGCGAAAAGCTCCTGAAAATGGAAGAACACTTGCGTCAACGCGTCATCGGTCAGGACGACGCGATTGTCGCCGTGTCGAACGCCGTTCGCCGCGCGCGCGCCGGACTTCAGGACCCCAACCGTCCACTGGGCTCGTTCCTGTTCTTGGGGCCGACGGGCGTCGGCAAGACGGAATTGACCAAGGCCTTGGCCGAATTTCTGTTCGACGACGAACAGGCGATGCAACGCATCGACATGTCGGAATATATGGAAAAACATTCGGTAGCGCGGCTTATCGGCGCGCCTCCGGGATACGTGGGGTATGAGGAAGGCGGCGCCTTGACCGAAGCCGTGCGTCGCCGCCCGTATCAAGTCATCCTTTTCGACGAAGTCGAAAAAGCGCACCCTGATGTGTTCAACGTCCTGTTGCAGGTGTTGGATGAAGGCCGCTTGACGGACGGGCAGGGGCGCGTCGTCGACTTCAAAAACACGCTGATCGTCCTGACCTCTAATTTGGGCTCGGATGCGATTGCGCAGGATGACGGCGAAGAATTGTCGCCGCGCACCAAAGACAAAGTTATGGAAACGGTGCGCGGGCACTTCCGCCCCGAATTTCTCAACCGGCTCGACGAAATTTTGCTTTTCCGCCGCCTGTCGCGCTCCGACATGGCCGCCATCGTCAAAACTCAGCTCAAGCGTTTCCAGCGTTTGCTCGACGAGCATAAAATCACGCTCGATATGTCGGCCGCCGCGCTCGATTGGCTGGCCGAAGCCGGTTACGACCCCGTTTATGGCGCACGGCCCTTGAAGCGCGTCATCCAGCGCACGCTTCAAAACCCGCTGGCCCAAGACATCCTTGCGGGAAGCGTTTCGGACGGTCAGGCGGTTAAGGTGGACGCCAACGCCGACGGGCTTGTTCTGAAAAGCGCTAAAGCAAAAAAAGCGTAAAGAATATCAAAGCATAAACCCCGCTTTGCGTCTTTGGTTCAAAGCCGTCAGCCGTTCTTTCCAGCGAGAAGCGGGATACTGCAAAGTTTCCATGAATTGATTGACGTCGACGGTGGGCAGGGTGGCGCCGCCTACATATTTGAAAGTCTGTCTTGTTCCAAGCAGGATTTTGACAAATTCCTCTTTCTTAAGTTCGGGCAAAACTTGGCGGGCGCCGACGAACAGGCCCGCAACAAACGGAACGGCCCAGCTCCAGCCCCCTTTTGCTTCGCGGTAGTAAGAAGAACTTAAAAACTTAATTTGCCCGGGGGCCCAACACGCGAGTCCGCGCTGATCGATGGGAATCGCCACTTTCTTTCCAAGCTTGGAAAAAGACACTTTGTTGTCCGCAGTAAGCGAGGAAAAAGAAGGATTGTTTCTTACACATTCGGCGAAGCCAAAAGGCCCGCAAGGGATGATAAAGGGGGATATGCTGTTGACGGAAAACACCGGAATATTGCGCGCTTCGAACCAGTTGATAATTCTCTTTGTCTCTTTTGCCCAAGGGGCATTATCCGTCCATCCGTGAGACGTACTAATGGCGTCAATAGGGTTTCCGGCCCCGACCCATGCGCGCAGGTCTTTAAGAGCGCGGAAATGATTGTGCAATCTTTCTTCTCCGGGCGCCCAAGGAGCAAAGGCCCTGTAAACGACATTCGCATTACGCGCCACGCCGATTTCTCCGACAGCGATCGAAACGACAGCCGCACCGTGGTAGGAGATGCTGCTTTTTTCCAGAGAAGAATCAAAGACGGCGCCTTGAACGGTTTGTACATCCACAAGATTATTTTTATACCCTGAATGACGCCAAAGAGGTTGGTCAATGATGGCCAAGGTGCGGCCTTTGCCGGAAAAATACGAATGCCTTTCAGGACGCCAAAGCGCATCATAATAGCGAAAAGAAGAGTCTGCGCTGTCCTCGGGAGAGAACGCTCTCCATGTATTTTGGGCTGCAGCCTTCCGCCAAAATTTCTGTTTCTCCGAGTCATTCATTTTTGACATATTTTTCCTCCTCAATACGGCAAGATAATCAAAAAAACTCAATAGGGAAACTTTACTTCAAAAGAGCCCTTCTTGCATCCTTTGTTTAATCCCTCTATAACCCCGCCATCTTAATCAATTTGGAGTACCGAATTATGGCACTTGAGCGCACGTTTTCCATCCTTAAGCCTGACGCGACGAAGCGCAACATCACCGGCAAAATCAACGCGGTCATCGAAGCCGCCGGCCTGCGCATTGTGGCACAGAAACGAATTCACATGACCCGTAAGCAGGCGGAAGGCTTTTACGCCGTGCATTCCGCGCGTCCCTTCTTCAACGATTTATGCGCGTATATGTGCTCCGAGCCCGTCGTGGTTCAGGTGCTCGAAGGCGAAAATGCCATCGCGAAATACCGCGAAATCATGGGCGCGACAAACCCCGCCAATGCGGCCCCGGGCACGATCCGCAAGGAATTTGCCCTGAGCGTTCAGGAAAATTCGGCCCACGGCTCCGATAGTCCCGAAAACGCCATTATCGAAATCGCCTATTTCTTCAAGCCCGAAGAAATAGTTGGTTAACTGGTTTTTCTCTGCAATAACAAACGGAAGCAGCCCCGCAAGGGCGCTTCCGTTTTTTTGTCTTTAAAAAGCCTATTGCTTTCAAGGCGGCGTTTAATATAAGATTTGCGAGTTAGAACATTTTTGAGGCAGCAGACCAGTGTTATTGAATCGAGTTCTCCTGACAGAGCGTTGTAGGCGGAGCGACCACTAGAGAGTCGCACGACCCGTCAACGCAACCCAGCCCCCACCAAGGGGCTTTTTTATTGCCCAAAACAAACCCATCAGGAGACAGACAAATGAGCGAGACCCAGATTTTAGAAACGGAAAACAAAGACAGCGACATCGCTTTCGGCAAAACGTTCCTTTCCCTCCGGTCGACCGAAGCTGAAATCCAACAGGTTTTGAAAAGCCGCAATATTTTCATGGCTCCTGAACAGGCAAAAAGATTCGCTCATGTGTTCAAGAAGGCCGCGACGCATCTTTTGGAAAAACGCGAGATTCAAGAAATATCGCCCGCAATGGCCGTGCAATGGGCACGCAATATGTTGAATCAAAAACGTCAGATCCGGGAAAATCCTTTCCGTCCTAACGCCGTAAAAAGCCAAAGGGAAGAAAACAGAGATTATTGGCATGCGAGGTTGAAAGAAAGGCAGATGCGTCATGAGCCTTAAGAACCTGCTTCTGCCGTGGCGTTGACGCGGGGCGACCACCAAGGGGCGCACGACCGGTCAACGCATCCAGCCCCAAGAAAGGGGCTTTTTTATTGCCCGAAATAACCAGACCAAGAAAGAGAATATAAAATGTTGACGCAGCCGAACCAGAAATACGCTTCCTTTCCCGCGATGCCCTTGCCGGATCGCCAATGGCCCAACCGCAAAATCACGCGCGCGCCGCAATGGCTCAGCACGGATTTGCGCGACGGCAATCAGGCCATATTCAACCCGATGGACGGGACGACAAAGCTCGAATTCTTCCAGATGCTCACAAGAATAGGCATCAAGGAAATCGAGGTTGGCTTTCCCTCGGCATCCCAAATCGAATTCGATTTTGTCCGCGAACTCATCGAAAAAAACCATGTTCCCGAGGGCGTGGTGCTTCAGGTTCTAACGCAGGCGCGCCCCGAATTGATCGAACGTACGATGGAATCCGTGAAAGGAGCCAAGCAAGCCATCGTCCACGTTTACACCGCGACATCGCCGATATTTCGCGAATTTGTTTTCCAGAAGACGAAAAAAGAAGTGATGGAAATGGCGGTCACGAGCGTGCGGCAGATTAAAGAGCTTGCGACAAAACAGCCGGAAACGGACATAAGGCTCGAATACAGCCCCGAGACGTTCACCCAAACGGAGATGCCGTATGCGCTCGATATCTGCAACGCCGTTATCGAGGCATGGGGCCCGACGCCCGAGCGCAAAATCATCGTGAACCTTCCCGCGACGGTCGAAGTCTGTACGCCCAACGTCTATGCCGACATGATCGAATGGATGAGCCGGAACATGAAACGCCGCGAAAGCGTCGTTCTCAGCCTTCATACCCACAACGACCGCGGCACGGCTATTGCGGCCGCCGAAATGGGCATGTTGGCGGGGGCGGATCGCATCGAGGGTTGCTTGTTCGGGAACGGCGAACGTACCGGCAACGTCGATATCGTCACCCTCGCGCTCAATTTGCATACGCAAGGCGTTTCCTCGGGCCTCGATTTGTCGAATATCGATGAAATCGCCCGAACCGTAGAGAGATGTACGCAAATTCCCGTACACCCTCGTCATCCGTACGTCGGCGAATTGGTGCACACCGCCTTTTCGGGCGGCCATCAGGATGCGATTAAGAAGGGCCTCGCCAGAAGAGACGATAGCCCGTATTGGCGCGTCCCTTATCTCTCGATAGATCCGCAGGACATCGGCCGCAAATACGAATCCATCATCCGCGTCAATAGCCAGTCCGGCAAAGGAGGCATCGCCTATCTTTTGGAATCCTCGCAAGGCATAGCCATGCCGCGCCGCCTTCAAATCGAGTTTAGCGGCGTCGTCCAAAAGTATGCCGAAACGACGGGCGCGGAGGTCAGCCCCGATCAAATTTGGACTCTCTTTAAGGACGAATACCTTTGCCGCCAACAACCGTTAAAATATATCGGGCATGAACTTTTTCCGGCGGAGAACGGCAAGTCCCAAGGCATACGATTGGACTTTGACTCCTGCGGCAAGCAATTGACGTTGAGGGGCAGGGGAAACGGCCCCATAGATGCCGCGGTTAAAGCCCTCGATTTGCCCATCGGCGTTCAGTCGTACGAGGAACAGTCTTTGGGCAAAGGATCCGACGCCAAGGCCATCACTTTTCTTGAAATGACAGTCAA
>CAZQOE010000125.1:0-5283 GCA_964594935.1 uncultured Rhodospirillaceae bacterium
CGCTTTTGACTTTCTTGTACGGCTTAATCCAATCGAGCATCTTTCCCTGTTCGCCCCAGAAGGCTTCGGGATCGTTGATCGACTGCGCATACAAAGCGTCGTACTTCTGGGAATCGATCCAAGCCGACGACGAAAGGGTAGAGAATACGGGTGTCGTATCCATAGCATCACCAAGTTTTGATTAAGTCGGGATTTATATCCACTGATGGGGGTCACATATCACAATTGACGTTCGTTTTCCTGAAAATTCATTTCCGCATTGCGGTATGGAATGTGCGGTGCAGCAAAAATTACAAGATGATGTAGAGAGAAAAAATGATTTGCCCAATCTATAGGAGTTAGGAGAAGAAGCGTTTAACAAGATTTTTTGTCGCTAACCCGCGATGGCTTATTCTGTTTTTTTCTTTTTCGTCCATCTCTGCAAAAGTAATGCCATAACCGTTCGGGACAAAAATCGGGTCATAGCCATGTCCCTTCGTTCCGCGCGGCGCCTTCGCAATTGCGCCATCGATGCGGCCTTCGATGGTCTCAACAACGCCGTCGGGACGGCATAAAGCCAATACGCAGGTGAAGTAGGCCGAGCGGTCTTTGGAATCGCTAAGCTCGTTTTCAATTTTTTTCATCGCGGCGACAAAGTCATTTTTGGGTTCCGCCCATCTTGCGGAATGAATGCCCGGCTTTCCGCCGAGCGCGTTTACGCACAAACCGCTGTCGTCGGCGAGCGCGAGGCTACCGCTTGAAAGCGCGGCAGCTTTGGCTTTTAAAATCGCGTTTTCGGCAAATGTCGTCCCGGTTTCTTCGGGCGAGGGTAGATGCAGGTCTCCGGCGGAGACTATTTCTTTTACATAAGGACGAAGCAAATCGGAAAACTCGCGAAGTTTTCCGGCGTTATGAGTGGCAATGACGATACGGTCAAGGATAGGGCGGGTCATACTCTCTTACGCGAGTCCCTTTTTCCCCATGTCGAGGAATTTCTTGCGGCGGTCAGAGATGAGAGTCTTTTTGTCGAGGCCCGCAATATCATTGAGCGCTTTTTCAATCGCGTTTCCTACGGCTTCAATGGTTTTCTTGGCATTGCGGTGTGCGCCGCCGACGGGTTCGGGAATGATGCCGTCGATAATGCCCATTTCGAGCAAATCCTGCGCCGTCAGGCGCAGGGCGGCGGCCGCTTCGGCTGCGTTCGCCGAGCTGCGCCACAAAATCGACGCGCAACCCTCGGGAGAAATGACGGAATAAATCGCATGTTCGAGCATCAAAACGGTATTGGCCGCCGCGAGCGCAATTGCGCCGCCGGAACCGCCTTCGCCGATAACGCAGGCGACAAGCGGTACGCCAACTCCAAGGCACGTTTCAATCGAGCGCGCAATGGCTTCAGCCTGGCCGCGCGCTTCGGCGTCGATGCCCGGAAAAGCTCCTGCCGTGTCGATAAGCGTGACAATGGGCAAGCCAAAATGGTCGGCCAAGTTCATGAGGCGTTGGGCTTTGCGATAACCTTCCGGCTTCGCCATGCCGAAATTGTGCTTGATGCGGCTTTCGGTATCGAAACCGCGTTCTTGCCCTATGACAACGCAAGGCTGGCCGCGAAAACGTCCCAAGCCGCCGATAATCGCCAGATCCTCTCCGAAAAGGCGGTCGCCGGCCAAGGGCGTGAAGTCTTCGATTAAATCCCGTATGTAATCGACGCAATGCGGACGGTCGGTATGCCGCGCGACTTGAACCTTCTGCGCGGGCGTCAGTTTGCCGTAAAGCGCGTGAAGCTGTTTGTCGACCTTATCCTGAAGCTTGCCGATCTCGATTCCGATGTTGACGTGACCGTCGCCAGCCAAATGCCGCAGTTCCTCGATTTTGGTTTCGAGTTCGGCAACGGATTTTTCAAAGTCCAAAACTTGCATAGGGTTCTGCACCGGTTAAAACAGGCGTTCTGCCTACCACGAAGGGGGCAGAGAGGCAAATTTGGCTTAGGGAGAAGGAGCGGGAAGGGAAAAAATTGAAAGAATTTCCACGTTATTCTTCGCTTGGGCTCTTTCGAGGACGAGCGAAGAAATAGCAGAATGTCTAATGTTTCCCCCAAGCGTGCCGGCAATGGTCGAAACGATATACCTGTTCGGGAAAAGGGCGTCCTTCGCGCATTTCTCAACCAAACCGTAATATAAGACCCCTTTCTTTTTGCCCTGCTTGTCTATCCAAACTTTTAGCAGGGTGTCGGATTCCTGCTTTTCAGGATGAACCTTATAGGCATTCATAATTTCCAGGAGTTCACACCACCTGCGGCTTTTGGCTTCCAGCTTCAAGCCGTTTTGTTTGCATATCTCGTTAAGGTGAGGCTCTAATTCAAAGAATTGTATTCTGTCGTCGATGGAGCGCTTGGAAAGCTCCGCCTCGAAAAGTTTATTGTACGATCCAAGCTTTCTTTTGGCCAAAACCATTTTTAAGCATGCGGCCACGACGCTATCGGATTGTCCCAATAGCGCTGCATACTGGACACCAAGGGAAAGCGGTTCGCTCATGATCCCATGTCCGACGTAAAGCTTCACATTTTTGAATTATATCCAGACTTCGCGTAACGCGCGGGCATTATACACGATTATACAAAGATGCGCGACAGGGCATGGGTTAACAAAAGAGAACATCTTGAATTCAGGGTGTTAGCGGGGGCAAGGAGCGCCTTTGCTGATAACAACGAATTCGGCTCCTCTTTTCGTTTCCTGCTGGGAAATGCGTGAACGGCGCACAGGTTGTTTTGTAGAATACAAATTTTTGCATACGATGGAGGAGATGTCGCCCGTTAGGCGATTATAACTTTCACACAGAAAGAGGTTTGTAGACGCGGGTCCTTCGCGTTCAAACAGAATGTCATGGTTCTTTCTGAAATGATAATCGAAGAAATTTCCCGTCGAGCCGGAAAAATCTGCGCTATTTTTAATCACCGCCAATGTAACTCGTTCAGCCTTAAGGGGTATTTTGTTTCCCATAAAATAAGCATTATATCCGCTTGCCAGATCGCTGCCTGTGACTACCTGCATCACCCCCCTAAAATAAGAGCGTTTGCCCAGTCCGTTTCTTTCAAGAACCCAAGCTAGGCAGCCATCCGGAATCCAATCAGGCGTATGGGTCGGGGCGCTGTACACGGGGTTCAGGCTTATGATTTCTGCGTCGGTCTTTGTCATGGTCAAATTCCTTATCGGCAATGCATTATCATTATGCTTTCCACCCTACACAATGGGGGCGAGGGGGGCTACCCCCTAATTATTTTCATGAAAATGCCGTTTTACCTTTATGTTTAGCCATGTTAATCGACGGGGCAGCATGACCCAACGCGCAAAAATATCCCCCTTTTTCGGTGCCAAGAAGGTGCTTCTGCACAGTTGCTGCGCTCCGTGCTCGGGCGAGGTGATCGAGGCTTTGCACTCGTCGGGCATCGATTTCACGGTTTTTTTCTACAATCCCAACATTCACCCCGTGGAGGAATACGAAAAGCGCAAAAAAGAAAACAAGCGCTTTGCCGATAAAATGAACATTCCTTTCGTCGATGCCGATTACGATCCCGATGCGTGGTTGGCCCGCGTCAAAGGCCTTGAAAACGAGCCCGAACGCGGCAAACGCTGCACGGAATGCTTTAGTTTAAGGTTTGAACGCTCGGCGCTGTATGCGCACGAAAACGGCTTTCCGATTTTGACATCAAGCTTCGGTATTTCCAGATGGAAAAATATGGATCAGGTAAATGCATGTGGCGCGCAGGCTGCCGCGCTTTACGACGACGTGACATATTGGGATTACAATTGGCGAAAAGACGGAGGATCCGTTCGCATGATCGAAATCGCCAAACGCGAAGGGTTCTACCGCCAGAAATATTGCGGATGTAAATTTTCCTTCCCTCGCTGTGTCTAAAAAACAATCCCGATATTGATGATACGCGAACTAATTTTTCCTTATACATCTTGGGGTTGATTTTGTTCCGGATAAGATATGGTTACTAAAAACCAGAACGTTAACGGTTTATAAACCATTGATTTTACTAATTACTTTCGTGTTTTTCTATTATACTCCAAATTGTCTGGTGGTTGTGCTTTGCGGTATTAGTAATAGTTTTACGTTTAAAGCCTAATCATATTACAACCTATGCGGGAGATTTTATCATGTCTAGTTGTGTAACGAGATTTTCAAGCGCGCGCATTCTGGTGGTTGATGACAGCCTTTTTGATCGCCGCCTTATTTTAGCGGCTCTTAAAAAAGCAGGATTCACAAAAATGATGGCGGCGGACGATGGCGCCGATGCGGTGCAAAAGACTTACGATTTTGGGCCCGACCTTGTCCTTCTTGATTTGAATATGCCGAATCTTGACGGCTTCGGCTATTGCGAGATGGTCAGGAAAGACCCCGCCTTGCCTAATATGCCCATCATCGTGCAAACGGCTTTGGAAGACCGGCAGTCGCGCCTTCACGCGTTATCCTGCGGCGCGGACGATTTTTTGACGAAGCCTTTGGACATGGCCGAGCTGACCTTGCGTATTTGCGTGCATATCGAACGGTATTTCATGCTTCGCGACATGCGGAATATGCGTGACTACCTGAAGATGGAAATCGACACCGTTCGAGGCTTGCGTTCAGATATCGGGAAACTAAAAATCTCACCCGCGAATAAGGGCGATATGGATAATCACTTTGAAGTGTTGGAGCAACTCGCCCATCTTTCGATGGTGAGGTAGCAGAGCGCGGAAGGTTGCTTATTTCGACGCGTCCGCCGTATTTTTGTCCAGCTGGGAACGCATGACCTTCAAAAGGCCTTCGATGTTTCCGCCGTTGTTTTGAATGACTGACGCATATTCCTGTTTCTGCGTGACGCTGAGGCTTACGCCTTCGACAATCACATCAATCACGCCCATCTTGCCGTCCTTCTGGCGCACCCGCCAATCAATGTCCGTCGATTTAGACCCGTCGGGATGCGTGATGCGGCTCAGCACCACGGTATCCAAATCGGATTCGGGCCGCGTGCCGACGACTTCAAAACCTTCGCCCGTGTAGAGACTCATGCGGCTGCCATAGGTGCGGAGGACCAGAGACTTGAACAGGCTCGAATACTCATCCTTTTGCGTCTGCGTCGCCTGATTCCACGTCCGGCCTATGACAAAACGACCGATTGTCTTGAGGTCGAAGTTATCGCCGAGGAGCGTGCTGAATGCTGTCGAGCGCTGGCTTGCGGTCAACTGTTTGTTCGCGACGATTTTGATGGCGTTGTCCCCGAGATCCTGAACAAATTTTCCGACCGGAGTCTGTACCGCTTGG
>CAZQOE010000126.1:0-5263 GCA_964594935.1 uncultured Rhodospirillaceae bacterium
ATGTCGGTGGGATGCGCCAAACGCGTGATGCGCAAGCTTCCGTCGCCGATCAGCTTGCCGCCGACGGCGTCTGCAATTTCCTTTAATGTAAATGTCTTGGACATGATCCCCGCGCAACTAAAAACGCCCAAATGTCACGTTACCCGAGCTTCAGGTCAAGCCAAATGTGAACTGCTTACAGGGCGAACCGTTTCCAGACGCGACCTCAGGCAGTCTCGGCAGATGCGGCAAAGAGCCGGCCAGTCGGATTTCTCTCGCTAGATCAGTATCTTTGCAAAAGCCCGCCTTGATGTATTGGGCGAGCTTGTTGAAATTGTCCGTAATAATTTTTTTAGACGTTGTATTCCTTTTCCAGTTAGTAGCGGTAACATCGCCGCTTCTCAAAGGTATGACGCCCGATAGAGTGACAATTTTACGCGCGGCATCGCCGCCGTTCTGGCGGGCAACCTCTTCCTCGCGCCGGAAGGTCATTAATGATCGCGTGGGCGTGTAAGCGATCAAATGGACGCTCTCGGCTCTTTTGAAAACCTCGAATTTGGCCGCATTCCTGATGTTCTCGGCGGTATTCGTCGACGCATTCTCGATGAAGTAATGTTTTGCCGGTATTCCCGCGTCTTTCAGATAGCGCGCCATATAGTTTGCTTCTCTTTCCGCGTCCAAGGGTACGAGAAGCTCGTCCGTGCTATACAATTTCTTGTGGAGCTCGGTAGCGGAAAGGCGGTTGATAATCGGCCCGCCGCAAAGAAGGATGTCCTTGACCTGCTCGTTATTATACAACTCTATGGCTTTTTTAACGATATGCCCGCTGACGTATCCAGCGCCGAAAACGACCGCGACATCTGCGCAAAGGTCCCACGCAAAGTCGGGGAACATGACTTTCGAGATAATCTCATCCCGCTGAGTCTCGTCCGCGTTGTCGTAGATATATCCGCCGATTAAGGTTTTCAAAATTAAATGTGCTCCAAAAAAATATAAAAATAAGCGCCGTCAAAATAACGCCGGTTGCTCAAATTATCCGCGTAAAACAAAATATATTGTATCAACGTTGTTGCGGGCAAGCGGCTATTTGCTTTCAACGAAAAAAGGCAAAAGTTAATTGACGATATTCACGTTTTCGCCCGCCAAAGGCAGATTTTGCGCGGCGTTCTGATACTGGCTGATGGCCTTCATCGCCTGCAATTCGTCCAGAAGCTTCCGCATGGCCGCTTCCGTTTCGGGCGTCGCCTTCGCAACGTCCATCGCCGTCGCCGCTGGCGTCAAAGCCGGCGCCGTCACGGCAAACCGGTTGTTGCGCATCGCGCGCTGCGCCTGAAGAATCTCGCGCCGCCCGTCGGTCGCAGGCGGCGGCGTCGAACTTTGCGATGTGCCCGCAAGCGCCGAAAGATTCATAACGCCGCCGAAAGCCATTTTTGCCGGAGCAAGAGTCATCTCCACGGCGGATGGCGCGGTCGCGGCGCTGGCAAGCGTCATCAACTTTTCTTCGGCGGGTGCCGCAGCCGCCAGCATCGTCATTTGCGCCGTATTCTCCTCTGCGACGACCGTCTCTTGTGCCAAAGCCGCCTCGGCAGCCGCCGCAGGCGTTGTCGTCGTTTCGTCGGCAACTGTCGCAGCCGCTGGTGCGGCAGGAGCGGTGTTTTCGGCGACCTGCACGGTCGCGTCCTTTTCTGTATCGAACAAAGCGGCGATCAAAGTGCCGGACGCCGACTTTCCGTCGTTGTTCGCGGCGATAATTTCGTCGCCGATGGCGCCTGCGGCGCTTAATCCGGCCGACGCCAACCCAAAGACGCCGCCGTACAGGGCATCGCCGGCAATCCGCGAAACGGGGTTGATGCTTTCGCCCGTGACGGCGCGATAAATCGTGCTCACGACGGGAATATGCTGAAGCGGATTGACCATATCGACGAAGTCGTCGAAATTCATCGAAATCTCGACAACGTCCGAGCCCCCGTTTTTGGGAGCCGTATCCATAGTGCGCAACGTCAGATTGGTATTTACAGAACCGACTTCGATCATAAATTTCTCCCCTCGCTTACCTAAGCAAGGCCCGTGCCATATAATTGTCGTTGTTTTTCAGTTGCTTGCCGCGAATCGCGAATCGGAACATGGATATATTTTCCCGTCCACCGAGAGCTTGCATTACACATTGATAAATAAAGAGAAAACACGTTTTTGCGAAAGTATTTTTAGCGGTATTGGGCTTGAGTTTAAGACGTCAAAGCCCTAAAACAGGCGTGGAAAGAAGGAATAATAATGCGGATTGTTGAAGGCATTCGAAAACATTGGGTTGCGACAGCAACTTCCATCGTGGGAACCTCAGCGGGTGTGGCGTACGGAGCCATTACCAACGACTGGATTATGGCTGCGTCCATTACCCTCGTTTCCAATACCCCGACAATAGGAACTCTGGTAGTGGGGGCCATCAATCGTCAGGTTCGAAAAGAATCTGAAATACGTAAAGCTGCTAGGCAAGCAGGACGTAAACAATCTTGCCAGGGGGCAAGCGAGGCTTCTTCCAAAGCTAATCCGGATATTTTGAAATTATAACTTCTTTTCTAATAACTTTTTGATCCTATTTATGCTTCTACTTGGGAATTTCCTAGTTTGTGCAATAATATCTTTCCCTGTCATTTTAAAAAGCGAAGAAATATTAGAGCCCTTTTCATTTAAAGCGCCAACGCTTTTCTGTTTAGTTTCTTGAGAAGGCTTCGTTGTTTTTTCCGCATATTCCCTAAATTTGTCTACCAGATTAATTTGAGTGAGCGCCAATCCAAGTCCCAGCGATAATATTAATATTCCAAATTTTATATCTGGTCGTGCTTCAAGAACGGCATCGCTAAAATAATGCAAATAATACCCGCTTGTATAGTACGGGGCCGCGATAGCAAAGAAGGCAACTTCGGCTCCCCTCGCCAATTCCCAGGCGCTATCGTTCTGGCGGATGATGACATCATTCTGTTCCTTGAGCGCTTCTTGAACTTTCAGATTATTTTGGTCGACTTCTAAGATTTGCCGATCCACATTTAAAGACTCTTGCGCAACGCTCAATTTTTTCTGTTCGATTATTAAAGATTTTTCCTTAATCTCCAGCCCTTCTTCCAAAGAGCGAGATACCTTGTCTTGGCAAGGAAAAGAAGAAAATGCGAGTTCGCAATCTGCATTATCTGTAAGGGCGAATGAATATTGTGCGTTCATAATATTTCTCAAAAATAAAATAATTCAATAAGGTCACTATATCGGAAAAATACGAAACTAATAAGCAAAAACAATGGTTTATTGGATATTTACGATCCGCCCAAGGATTAAGCATAATCGCAAAAGAAAACGCCGTGCTCGCGGAAAGTCTTAGAATAATTTTTTACATTTGGTTAAAAACAGCCAAATTTTTTTGGGCAGGGATTATGAAACGCTCACCTACCCCTGTTCCAGTTCCGTATCCCAATACAGAAAGTCGCGCCAACTGTCGTGCAGGTAGTTGGGCGGAAAAGCCCGTCCGTTCTCCTGCAATTCGGCGTTTTTGGGCCGCCACGGCATCCGGTGCGGATGCATGCCGCATTGGTCGGGCAAACGGTTGCCCTTCTTCGTGTTGCATGTGCCGCACGCTGTCACGACGTTGTCCCACGTCGTATGTCCGCCTTTGCTGCGCGGAACGACGTGATCGAACGTCAACTCGGGCGTCGGCTTGCGGTGCGTGCAGTATTGGCACGAAAAACTGTCGCGCAAGAAGACGTTAAACCGCGTAAAGGCGGGATACCGCGATGGCGCGACGTATTCGCGCAGGGCAATAACGCTCGGCAGCTTCATGCGGAAGGAAGGAGAATGAACGATGCGGTCGTATTCCGAAAGAATATCGACGCGCTCCAGAAAAACGGCTTTGACGGTGTCCTGCCACGACCACAAAGAAAGAGGCAGGTAACTGAGCGGACGATAATCGGCGTTCAGGACGAGGGCAGGGCAACTTTCGGGCGACGGAGTCACGACCAAAACCCCATTTCAAAGCAGAATCAAATCAAGCCCCCGTAATCTGATAAAAACGGCGAAACTTGTCCAGAAGAAAGGGTGCGCCTTGAAAACCCGCCGGATGCTTGTATGCTTTGAAATTAATCCACAAAACCCAACCTCTTTTGAAAAATCCTTATGCAGCAGACAACAAACCAACCCGCGGGTTTTTGCAAAGCTTGCGGCAGCTCCCTTGCTGCGGCCAAAACCGCAGGACGCAAAGACAAATATGATCTCATCGTGTGCCCCGAATGCGGAACCGTCACGGTCTCGCCCTTTCCGACGCAGGAAGATTTGGTCAAATTCTATCAGGCCTACAAGGACAAAGCGAACTATCGTGCCAAGCAGGACAAAAAAGTTCGCCGTTCTTTACGGCGGATCAAGCGCATGATCCCTTTGGCGTCTGGGAAAGGATTTCTCGACGTGGGCTGCAATTACGGATTTGCGGTTATGGCCGCGCTCCAATTGGGGCTTGACGCGCGGGGCATCGACATCGACACAGCGGCCATTGAAAGCGATAAAAAACTTATCGGCGATGCCCATTTTTCGGGCATATCGGTCGAAGATTACGCCGCGCAAGGCCACAAGGTCGACATGCTTTATACAAGCGAAGTAATCGAACACGTCCCTGACGCCGACAGTTTTATGAAAAGCGTTTCCGCGCTTTTGTCGAAGGGCGGAATCCTTTATCTCACGACGCCCGACGCGGGACACTTTGGGGTGCCGAAACGCCTCGAAACATGGAAAGAAATCATGCCGCCCGAGCACATCACGTATTTTACGAAGCGCGGCATGACGCGTCTGTTGGAAAGACATGGATTGAAAGTGCAGAAAATTCTTTTTCTGCCTCAAGCCGAGCCTTCGCGTTCTCGCCGAGAAGATTTAGGCAATCCCCGCGCGCAGCAAGTCGTGAATATGCAAAATGCCGACGGGCTTGCCGTTTTCGACCACGAACACCTGCGTCCGCTTTTTGTCGTTCATGATCTTCAAAACCTCGGCGGCCAGAACGGTCGGCGCAACGGTCATGGGCGACTTGGTCATGATCTCGGCGGCGGTGCGCGAGGTCAAATCGTTGTCCATGTGGCGGCGCAAATCGCCGTCGGTGATAATGCCGACAAGCTTACCCTTGACGTCGATAATCCCCGCGCAGCCAAGGCTTTTTTGCGTCATGACAAGAAGGACGGTCGACATCGCGTCGCTTTGCTTGACAAGCGGCATATCGGCTTCCTTGCGCATCAAATCGCGCACGCGCAGAAGCTTCTTGCCT
>CAZQOE010000127.1:0-4027 GCA_964594935.1 uncultured Rhodospirillaceae bacterium
TTTGACAAGGTTGTCGAGCTGCGCCTGCTGTCCGGCTCCCGCCTGATTGACAAGCGATTGAACCTGTCCCCGCAAGGTTTCCATTTCCTTGATTTTTTGGGCGATGCGCTGTTCGGTGACCTTAAGAAGCGCCTCGCGCGTATCAAGGTCGCGCGAGCGTTTTTCAAGCTGTTCGCGCCGGTCTGAAAGTTGCTTCAGGACGTCAAGTTCGGCGGGCGTCTTTTCGGCTTCATCGACAGGGGGCGCTCCCGTTTTGGATTCGATGGGGGCCTCGGCCTTGGGCGCGGGGGCCTCCTTGGCGGGCGGATCGTCCTTTGCGGGCTCATGGGCGTCTTCGGCTTGAGCGGGGCTCATCAGAAGCTTTCCCGACGACACGATTTCCCACATATCAGCTGCGCGCGTGGCCACGACAAGAAGGCCAAGCAAAACCGCAAGGGGAAGAAGAAGACGCGGGCTCAGTAGGATTTTTTTCATTCAGTCCTCAACCCATCTTCTTCAAGGCTTGCATCAGCTCTTGCTCGGCGCGAGAGATTGTTATTCTTTCGCCCTTGGGCGCGGATTTAGCGGAAATAATCGTGGGTTTCGGGGGAACCCGCTGCTCGGCAGGCTCCTTTTCAGCCCCCGCCCCTTCGGACGAAGATTTCTTCGCCGCAGTCGCCGCCGTCGATAGTTTTTCGGCCATGCTGTCGGCGCTTTCGATGATGAAGTTAAGCTCGTCGCGCACCATGTTCGCTTTTTCGACCAGCTTTTCGAGATCGTCGCCGCTGTCGCGCGCCGCGGATTTAAGCGTTTTGATGCCCGTCTCGGCCCTTGTGACGGCGTTGTTGAAATCCTGAACGAAGCGCTGCATTTCGGCACGGCTCGCGCGCAAATCCCGAAGCTGGATTATCAGCCTTGTCGCCTGTACCACGCCCGCGCCCACAACGAGGATCAGCGCGATATCGAGCCCTAGTGCCATCCATTCGGTCATAGGTCTTCTCCTTCTTGCTGCCGGTGCAACGTAATATCTTCGACGCGCACGGCCACGTGGTCGTTCAACGATCCCATCCGCCCCTGAAAGAGCGTCACGTCGCCCGCGCGCAATGAAACAAGGTCGTCGGCCTTGACGTTGAGCATCAAACGCGACCCGGGCTTCCAGTTCATGATTTCCTTAAGCGGCAAGGTTACTTCGTCCAAAACGGCGCTCATTTTCATTTCGGTCATCAGCAATTCGTTGCCCAAGTGGGTTTCCCAGATGCTGTCGCGGCCGAACTTTTCGCCCATGAACATTTGAAGGAGAAGTTCGCGGATGGGTTCGAGCGTCGCGTAAGGAATAAGGACCTCGATGCGGCCACCGCGGTCTTCCATGTCGATGCGCAGTTTAGCGAGCACGGCCGCGTTGGCGGGACGCGCGATGGTGGCAAAGCGGGGATTTGTCTCAAGCCGGTCGAAACGGAACGTGACGGGGCTCAACGGGTCGAAAGCGCCGGACATATCGGCCAAAACCACGCGCACGAGGCGTTCGACCAGATTGCGTTCAATGGTGGTATACGGGCGGCCTTCAATGCGCATCTGCGCCGTGCCTCGGCGTCCGCCGAGCAGCACGTCCACGATGGAGTAAATCATCGCGCTGTCGATGGTCATAAGGCCGGAGTTGTCCCATTCCTCGGCTTTGAAAACGCAAAGCATGGCGGGCAGCGGAATGGAATTGAGATAGTCGCCGAAACGCACCGAAGTGATCTGATCGAGGCTGACTTCGACGTTGTCCGACGTAAAGTTACGCAAGGACGTCGACATCATGCGAACCAAACGGTCGAAAACGACTTCGAGCATCGGCAAGCGTTCGTAGTTGACGAGCGCGCTGTTGATAAGCGCCATGATGCCGGAGTTTTCCTGGGATCCCCCTCCGGCGTCGCCAAAACCCAAAAGGCTGTCGATTTCGTTCTGCGAAAGGACGCGCGCCGCCGCTGCCGGGTCCGCTGCTGCCGCAGGATCTGCGGCGGCAGCCCCTGCTGACGCGCCTCCGGCCTCGGCAGCCGCCCATTCGGCAGCCAGCTTTTCGTCCTCGGTCATCGGTTTATCGGTCGTCTCGGCCATTCTCGCTTCGCTTCCTTACTGAACCAGCATTTCCTGAAACAACACGTCGCGAATCCGGATCGGCTGCGCCGCCTCGGTCACGCGCATAAGAAGTTCTTCGCGAAGGCGGTACATGCCCGCCGATCCGCGCAGGTCTTCGATGCGCAATTCGCGCAAATAAACCTGAAAATTGTCGACGATGCGCGGCTTGATAAGATCCAACAGTTGCGAGTCTTTTTCGTTCGCAAGTTCAAGCGTGACCTTCACCTTAAGGTAGTTGGGGCGTTTGCCCTCGCCGCTCAGGTTCACGATCATATCGCCCAAGGGATAATAGGCGGGCTTCTCTTTAAGGTCTTCTGACGCCGCTTCTTTCTTTTCTCCGCCCTCTTTCGAACCGCCCATCAAAAACGCCGCGCTGACGCCGCCGACGAGCAGAAGCACACCGACAGCAGCTCCGGCGATGATCATCATTTTTTTCTTTTTCTTTTTGGCCGCATCGGCTCCGGCTTCTTCGGGCGCAGCTCCTTCGCCGCCAGCTTCCCCGGATTCTTCGCCTTCCTTCTTTTCTTTGTCTTCTTCGGCGTCTTTTTTCTTTTCTTCGGCCACGGCTAACCTCTCGGAAACAAAAAAGCTTCTTTCACAGCTCAAGCGTCGGCGCAGGCCTAGCTGGTTCAACCTGCTCCGCTCTCTATCTTATTAACCAAGGATGGTTAATATTCAAGAGCGCCTATAAGGTTAACGACTCTAGGCCTTTAGATTGGTCCTGTCACGGGTGGGAATCGGTTTTTGAAATTTAAATTCTTTCCGCGAATCAGGCGCAGGATTCGGCGTTTAGCGGAAAGCTTGGGCCAGACACTTTTTGGCAAGGTCGTCCAATTCTTTCGACGCCTGCGCCTTGGTTCCGGAAGCAGCCGCCAAAACCTGCATCATCGCTTCGATATAGGCGGTTTCGCTCCAGCCCCTCATACCCTCACGCACACAGTTGCAATAAACGGCGCGCTTTGGGTCTTTATCGTTTTCCATGCAGTTTTTGTAGTCGCGGTTGAGAATGTCGTCCGAAAGCGTCGCCGCACGGGCGGACGGGGCTTCAAACATAAGCAGAAGAAAACTCAGAATCGCGATTAATTTCATGCAACACCCGAAGTCGTCATCGTCCCAACATTATTTTTTTGCGCGTTGTAAAGCGACAGAAAGTCGATGGGTTGCAGCGCGATGTTGGGATATCCGCCTTCGCGCACGGCGTTGGCGATAATGGCGCGGGCAAAGGGAAACAGCAACCGCGGGGCTTCGATCAACAGAAACATCTTGATCTGCTCTTCGGGCAGGGGCGGCAGCGAAAATATTCCGGCATAAGACAGTTCCGCGATGAACGCAGTCTTGTCGCCAATCTTCGAGTCCAGCTTGATTTTAAGAACGGATTCGAACGCGTTGTTGCCAAGGCCCTTGGAGAAGACGTTGATGTCGAGCGCCATCTGGGGCTGGGTCTGCAATTCGTTGAATATGTGCGGCGCGTTGGGGCTTTCGAATGAAAAGTCCTTAATGTATTGAGCGCCGAGGCCAATGGAAATGTTACCGGGTTGATCGGCGGGTTGCGGCGTATTTTGTTCGGTCATTTGAAATTCTAGGGTTCGGGTTTATGTATCGGCCCGCCTTCCGGCCAAGCCTTGGGGGTTTCTTTTGCCACTATTTTTTATTCTCTGCAATGCGAAGAAGTAAGATATAATCCGCTTTTCGCGTTTCGTCCGAACGGGTGCGTTTATATGCAAGTTGATATCGATATTCTCGTTTACGCCGTTGTCGCCGCCCTTCTTCTGGGCCGGCTGTGGGCCGTTTTAGGCACGCGCAACGAAAACGACCCGCAGCGCCCGAACCCCTTGGCGCCGCCCCCTCCCGATATGACACAAGACAGCGAGCCGACCTATGCGCGGCAGAACATCGTGTCGCGCCTTCAGCCCGTTCCCCCGCCTGCCCG
>CAZQOE010000127.1:4037-5217 GCA_964594935.1 uncultured Rhodospirillaceae bacterium
GGCGGATTGGCGCAGGTTAAGGCCGCGGATTCCTTTTTTGACGAAAAATTGTTTTTACGGGAAGCGCGCGATATTTTTGCCTCGATTGTCGGCGCATATGCGTCCGGCCACTTGGCGCTTGTGACCGATTTTCTCTCACCTACTTTGCTGGGACACTTTCAGCAGGCCGTCGACGCCCGCAATGCTGCAAAGCAAACCGCCCAGACGCGCATTGCTCGCATCAAGGAAGCGGAAGTGATTGCCGCGCGCGCCGAAGGCACACAGGCTTTCGTCACCATTCGGTTTGTCAGCGATCAGGAAAACATTCTGCGCGACGCGGGCGGCGCGATACTTGGCGGCGCGGAAGGCAAAGTCGAGGAAGTCACCGACACATGGACCTTCGCGCGGGAAACGCAGATTCCCGGCGCGAAGTGGGTGGTTGTAGAAACCAAGGGTTAGGGGTGAGCCGCTGGAAGACCCATATTCCGTTTTCCTGTGGGATATAGCGGTGGCGCAGCCTCTTTCTTGCCGGTGATTTTAGGTGATCCTGCAAGTTTTTTTGTCGCGTCAGTAGCCTTGCCATTAATTTTTGCCTCAAGTTTGCTGCTATATCTTTTATCCTTGTGCTCCTTCTTCGCAGCTTCGGCTGCGGGCGCCATATCTTTCATAAGATCAGGCTCAACCTTAGGCTTGCTGGCAAGCTTGGCTTCCGGCTTAGTTTCTAACTTGCTTGCAGGCCCCACCGATGCGGGCTGCGCTGCTGTTTGCTCATTTTTGAGCCTGCTGTAATAATCCCGCCCGCCGACGATACCCATGCCGATCATCTGTCCAATCCTTTCTCCAGGATCATCGGACAAATTGCTAAGGTCAAACATGTTTTCATTGTCCGCTTCTTCCTTCTTTTTCTTATCTTGCGCCGCCTTATCTTCGGCGGCCTTTGTATTCTCGATTTCTTTCTTGGCCGCTTCTGCTGGCGTTTTCGCCTGTTCAGCCTCTGGGTCTTTTTTCGCCCCTGTTGGTTTAGGCGCCGTTGTATTGTTGATTTTAGGTATGCGAGCCGCGTAATCCTGTAAATAGGGCGGGATTTCGTTTTTATTTTGAGCCAATAGTTCAGGAGATATCAAATTTGTAGGAGCGCCGTCGACATCCATCCCCAAGATGGGCATTTTTCCGTGTTCAGCGTTAAGCAGATCCTGATACG
>CAZQOE010000128.1:0-5213 GCA_964594935.1 uncultured Rhodospirillaceae bacterium
CGACGGAAGTCGAAGTCAAGGAACGCAAGGATCGCGTTGACGACGCCATCCACGCGACCAAGGCGGCCGTCGAAGAAGGCATTGTTGTGGGCGGCGGAGCCGCGTTGCTCTATGCCATTCGCGCCATCGAAAAAGTCCGTTTGCAAAACGACGACCAACGCCGCGGCGTGGACATCGTCCGCAAAGCGCTCGAAGCCCCCATCCGCCAGATTGCGGAAAACGCGGGCGTCGACGGCTCGGTTGTCGTGGGCCGCTTGATGGACCAGAAGGAAACCAACTACGGCTACGACGCTCAAAAGGGCGAATACGGCGATCTGGTGAAAGCCGGCATCGTCGATCCGACCAAGGTCGTCCGCATCGCGCTCGAAAGCGCGGTGTCTGTCGCAGGTCTTTTGATTACGACCGAAGCGATGATTGCCGACAAGCCCGAAAAGAAAGCGGCATCCGGCGGAGCCGGCGGCGGCATGGGTGGAATGGGCGGCATGGGCGATATGGATTACTAAACAATTTCTCGGGTTTGCCTTCTTTGGCAAACCCTTAGAAATTATTTATCGCGCCGTAGCCCGAAGGGCGAAGGCGGATAGCCAACCAAACAAATGAAGGGCCGCAGTCATCTGCGGCCCTTTGTTTTTTCAGGCGTTTTCCGGGGAGAATCCCTTTCTGAAAGTATTTTTTATGGGGTAGTACTTCGACAGGATTTCTGAAGGGAGCGAAAGCATGTACACGCCGATTGGAAGAACAGAAACATTACTGCAAACCATTCTCGATTTAAAAGCGCGCGGGCAAAAGGAAAAAGCCGCGACTTTTTTCATGCACCAATATCACGAAGACCAAGGAAAAATGATCGGCTCTTCCTTGGGTAACGACCTTATCGGCGCCGTGGGCGCGGGCGTGGTTCTTTCGGTTCTTTCGAACCTTCCGCCGAAAATTCAGGAATCGACCCTGACGTGCCCGAACGTGGTGGAAAATCTAGCGTTCGCCTCCAACCAATTCGAAGAAAAAGACATGCTGGTTGCTCTCATCAATAACCAATCGGCAAAGATGCGCGAAACGATCACGAACGATGCGCACGCCGCAAGAGCCCTCACGTCTTTCGGCTACCTCTTGCCGCGCCCCGTTTCTCCGGCTCCGCGCGGCTAGGCCTTTTGAAAAGGGGAATAAACATGGACGATTCTAAAAAACATAATTCCCCGTCGTTAGCCAAAATGACTCAAGACCTTTGGTGGTGCGCCTTGGCCGCGAATCCAAAAGCCGCGGTAAATAAGTATATGAGCGGTTTGGACGTTGCGACACAGGGACGGCTTCTTTGTTCGAAGAATACAGCTTGGTTTTTGCCGAGGAAAATAGGTTTTCCGGCGTTTGTTGAGCTTGTTGAAAAGCATCCCGACCGGAAAATGCAACAGAAGATCGCCGCCGCCTACCTGACCTATAAGGGCGCTCAAGAAGAAGACGCGGACTACGAACGGAAAGAGAAAAAGGCGCTCGACAAAATTAGAAACGGTCGGTCATCCAAAGCTCGTAAAATAAAGGCTTTTCGGAAAATCCAGAACGGATAACAATCGTGCGAATAGTTGTAAATTATTTGTATCGGAAGGATTATTGGTGCGCTATAAATCCAACCGGATATTTCTAGCGGAGGAATAGAATGAACGCGCTTGCTGAAAAAGTTTTTAATCTCGTGCTGAACAAAAAGCCGGATGAGGCCATCCGCTTTATCAAGACATGTTCCGATAAAGAAAAGGAAGAAATTCTTCTTGATTCCAAAAACATCTGGTATTTGGCGCGCGCCGGAAAGGCGCGGGCTCTTATAGAAATTATTGGAAAGTTAAAACTCCCCGTTCAGGAAAAGATTCTTTGCGGCGGGTTTATCGGACAGGATCTGGTCAACGCAGGGGAGGGGCGTGCGTTTCTGGACCTCGTCTATAAACAACCCGTGTCCGCGCGGCAAAATATTTTGGATTCCCAACGGACAAGAAACGCGTTAAGAGACGCCGGGTTCGAAGAAGAAGTCGATAGAATGATAAAGAACGAGGATGCTTTTATAAAAGCGCCTTGCCCAGATCGGCCTTCTTCCAAAGTGCGAGGGCAGGGGCCTGCGTGCGGAGATTAAACCCTCCGAATTTCTTTCTAGAGAAACCCGTTACCGCATATATCCGTGAAAGCCGCTGATAAAAGCCCATCCGGCCAATGCCGCAAGGCAAAGCGCCGTAACGCGGTTGACGGTGATGATGCGGCTTTCGGTAAAATGATGGCGCAAAAGCCCCACGCCGCCCGACAGTAAAAACCACCACAAAGCCGATCCCGCCAGAATGCCGGTGATTAAAACGCTTGCCTCCAGCGTTTTAGTGACCGCGCCGAATGTCGCGACGAGAGCCAGCGTGCCGAACAAAGTCAAAGGATTGGTCAGCGTGATGATAAATCCGCTCAGCGCGGCATGTATGATTCCCATCACCCGATTGTCTTTTGGCTTTTCTTCCGTCATAACCAGCACCTTGGCGACGAATTGGGGCTGATGCGGCGGCGGCTTCGGGTGGTCGAACCATGTGTGCCACGCTGTCGCCAGAACGATAAGCCCGCCGATGATCCGGATCGACGCTTCATACTGGTGAATAAAGCCTAAAATGGCGCTGACGCCGAGGACGGCGATGGCGCCGAAAAGCGCGTCGCAAACAGCCGAGCCGAAGCCCGTCGACATCCCGCTGATGACGCCCTTCTGCAAAGTGCGACGGATGCAAAGCAAACCCACAGGGCCGACGGGGGCGGCGATCACCAATCCCAAAATCAAACCCCGATATAAAACGCCGAATTCATCTAACAAAGAAACTCTCCGTGAACGCAAAACGACTCAGCAGGCACTTAAAGGAAACCCGTTATGACAAAGCGCTTGGCATTAGGCAATATAGGGTATGAGCCGAAAGATTAACCGGTCGTAAACTTTTATTTTCCGCTTTGTTACAAAGCCTGCGCGTTTTTAAGCGCCGCCGCCATTTTGACGACCCGCGCCATGAATTTTACGTCGTGCACGCGCACGATGTTGGCGCCCTGCAGGACGGCGGCGGCGACGCACGCGGCGGTGCCCTCCAGCCTTTCATCGACGGTCGCGCCCAGCGTATGCCCGATAAAGGATTTTCGCGACGGCCCGATAAGGACGGGAAACCCAAGCTCCTTGATTTTTCGGAGCTGCGCGATTAGCGCGAGGTTTTGCTCCGGCGTTTTGCCGAATCCGATGCCGGGGTCAAGGATGATTTTATTCCGCGCGACCCCCGCTTTCTCTGCCGCCTCGATACGCTCTTTAAGGTCGCGAACGACGTCGGCGACGATGTCCTCATAAAGGGGGGCATCGTACTGCCCGCCGACTTTGGCGTCATGACTCACGGCGTTTGCCTTTGCGCGGTTGTGCATCAAAACGATTTCCGCGTTGGTGCGCGCCGCGACCTCGCCCATCCGCGCATCGCCCGCAAGAGCCGAAATATCGTTGATGATGACGGCACCCGCTTGCACCGCTTTCTCCGCGACGTCGGCTTTGACCGTATCGACGGCGATGGGCGTGGATCCGAACTTTTTCTTCAAGGCGGCGATGACGGGAACGACGCGCCGGATTTCCTCTTCGGCGGGAACGGGCGCCGATCCGGGCCGCGAACTTTCTCCGCCGATGTCCAGAATATCCACGCCGTCCGCGATCATTTGTTCGGCTAACGCCGTAACGCGCTCGACGTAATCGGCGGTCGGCGGAATCCCGTCGCCGGAAAAAGAATCCGGCGTGACGTTGATAATGCCCATGACCAAAGGTTTTTTCATGGTAAAAGCCTCCCCAGACAAGTCATGGTGTTGATGGGCAAGGCCTCCAACAATTCGGCCACGGTCTTTCCGAGCTTCGCGTGCTTCCACGTCGGCGCGATGTCGCTAAGCGGCTTAAGCACAAAATCGCGTTCGAACACGCGCGGATGGGGGATGGTCAATTCAGGGGTTTCAAAAACGACGTCGTCGTAAAAAATGATGTCGATGTCGATGACTCGCGGCCCGAACCTGAACGTCGGTGTACGGCCTATGTCTCTTTCAAGATTCTTAAGGGCCCACAGCAAAGGCAAAGGCTCAAGCTGGGTTATGCCGGTGACGGCGGCGTTCAGAAATGCGGGCTGATCGGTAATGTAAGCGGGCGCCGTCTCGTAAACCGGAGAAATGGATTTAACCTCGACGCACGAAGCCAGCGCCTTAACCGCCTTGCGCAACGCTTCAACCCGGTCTCCAAGATTGGAACCGAGCGCGAGAGCGACGAGTGTCGGGGAAAGTTCATCCAACGGGATTCTCCAAAATTTTACGCGCCAAAGCGACGGTGATTTTACGCCCCTCGGCCAGCGCCGCAAGGTCAAGATGGTCCACAAAAGTCCGGATTCCTTCGGCGTCGCGGGGAATTCGCGGCGCAAGATAGGCTACGACGCCCGCGTCCAAGGTCACTTGCCGGTCGCGGAATTGCTTAATAATCAAGGCTTCAAGAAGCGCATCGTCGGGGGGCAGAAGGGCGGCGACCGGAAGCGTCAGCAGACGCGACCTCAAATCCGGCAAAACAAAACCGGCCTGCCCCACGCCACGCTCCATGGTCAGAAGCAGCGAGCCTTTGGCGTCTTTCAAGCGGTTGAAAAGGTGAAAAAGCTTTTCCTCGGCATCCTTGTGTCCCGCCAAAGCATCAGCGTTATCAAGCACAAGCGCCGTCGTACTTTCCATCAGGGCAGGGGCGTCGTTTTTCAGCAAATCATTCTCGGTCACGCGCCGACCCTTGCTTCTCTCAAGCCACAGATTCGACAAATGGGTTTTGCCGCTTCCCGCAAGCCCCGTGACGATCAATCCGGGCGCGGGCCAGTCGGGCCATTTCTCGATCCATGCGGCGGCGTCACGATTGCAGGACGTGACGAGAAAATCGTCTACACCCATCGCCGCGTCATAAGGAAGGGGAAGGGGGAGCTGCCGCATCGTTACCTGTACATTGCGCTTGACTTATAAAGCCGCGCGCCGAAACGCACCAGAACGCCCAGCACGGCGGCGCAGGGAACGGCGATCAAAACGCCGGTAAAGCCCATCAGCTCGGCTCCCGCGATAAGGGCGAACAACACCCAGACGGTGTGCAGTTTGACGCGCGACCCCACAAGGCGTGGCGACAGCACATAAGTCTCGATGAAATTGCCGACAAAGAAGATGCCGATAATAATGCCGATTTG
>CAZQOE010000129.1:0-5190 GCA_964594935.1 uncultured Rhodospirillaceae bacterium
TGCGGCGACGTTAAAACCGACCCGACCTATGACGACAAAATGCGTCAGGAGATGTACAAATACGGCAGCCTCGTCAGCGACGACGGCGGCTGGAACATTCTGGGCGGAAGTGATAAAAAGACAAGCGAAAACACCGGGATAGGCGTCAACGGCTTCCTGTGGCGTGCGGCGCTCGATACCATTTCGTTCATGCCGATCGCCTCGGCCGACCCGTTCGGCGGCGTCATCCTGACCGACTGGTACAGCGCCCCGAATGCGCCGAACGAAAGAACGAAACTGAACATCCTTATCCGCGACCGCGAACTGACGGCGGGCGGCGTCAAGGTTTCGGTCTTCCGCCAGACAAGAGGCGGCGCAAAGGGGACTTGGGAAAACGCGACCGTCGCGGAATCGACCGCCGGTTCGCTTGAAAACGCGATTTTGACCCGCGCACGCCAAATTCGCATGGCGCAAAAGCAGTTCGACTAGCGCCGGTTCCAATAAAAAAAGGCGGGGATTCCTCCCCGCCTTTTTATCGAACTTACGTGACGATTAGAACGCCAGTTTCTGCGAGACCAACAGGACGTAGCCGTCGTTGTCGGTTCCGGTGTCAAGTTCTTGATTGAACAGGACGCCGCTGACGGTCGTCGTCAAACCAGGGGCCCACGCATATGTGCCGCCAAAGTTATAAGCGTTGAAGGTCTTGACGTAGTCGTTGATAGTCGCGAACGCCAGAGGATCGCCGATGCCGCCGTTATATCCTTCGCCGCCGTTGTAGTTGAAGCCGACGGCATATTTGCTGAACTCATACTTCAATCCGGCGCCGTACAGTTGCTCATCCTTGGTATCGCCGGGCAGCATGGCGTGATGTCCCTTGTCGATATAATTAGCGCCCAAGGTGAAGCCTTTGTAAGCAGCCTCTGCGCCGCCGCCCCAAGCCGTAAAGTCGCGCATCGTCATTGCAGGAGCCGCCGTGGAATCCGTCGCGCCCGTGATGATGTTTGCGCTGGCTCTAACGGCAACGGACGAAATGTTTCCGGCATAGGCAACGGTGCCCTTGACCACGTTTTTGTAGAGGCCCATAGACTGAGTCAGCGTCACGGTGCTGCCGTAACTGTTGAACTGAGGCGTATAGGTAACCGCCGCCTGCACGTTACCCAACTTATTGCCAAACTTGGGCGTGAAGTAGGTCACGTTCGTGCTGTGATCCTTGCCGTCGATGCCGGTAATGAAGTTCTTGGGAAACATGGCAAGGTCTAGGAAGTCGAGGTAACGAATTCCGCCGACGGACGGAGCCATGACGTTCAGGTCGGTCGCGCCATGAGAATCGCCCAACTGAATTTTGCCGTAAGCGCCCGACATGAAAACGAAGGCCCTTGAAACGGTGATGCTATTGCTGTTTCCTTGAAATGGCGTGATGGTCGCGGGGTCGATGTCGTTGTCAAGGACCAAACTGCCGCCGTATTCTATGCCACAGCAGGTCTTGCCGTTGACGTCGAAAGCCAAAGAATAAACGGTTTCAAAATCGCCACTGGACGGATCGGTCATGCCCGCGGCTTTTGACGCGTGAACGGCACCCGCGACAAAATCAACGCTGCCGCCGACGGTGACGTTAAGCGGCGCGGTCGCGGCCTGCGCGGCGCCTGCCGCCGCAAAACCGATGAGAGCTGTCGTTGCCAAAAGAATTTTACGCATAGGATCTCCTTGGGTTGTAATCGTTGGGTGTTAGGATGCGGAATCGATCGAAAGAAAAAGTCTTGAAACGGGCAAAAAACCACAGGACGAGCATTTTGACGTTTGGGGCCTGCATAAACAAGGATAAAGAAGGCGCGTTAACGAAGTTTTTTGAATATGTTGTCCCAAGGCAACAAACGCCAATGAATGCGGGCAAAAAAGACAACCAATTCAATAAAAGGTTTAGATACGATTTTTTAAGAAATGTTTTTCAAAACATCCAAAGATTAACGCCCCGCGAAAAAAGAGATCCATGCAACGATAAAAAAAGGCGGGGATTTCTCCCCGCCCTTTTATTTAAGTTATCGCGTGTTTAGAACGCCAGCTTCTGAGAAACCAACAGGACGTAGCCGTCGTTCTTGACGGTGGCGTTGGTCTTTTGCTGAAACAGCACGCCATCGACGTTCGTTGTCAGGCCGGGAGCCCACGTGTAGGTGCCGCCGGCGCCGTAGGAGTTAGACTCTTTTGTATAACTGCGATCGCTTCCGGTGCCCGGAATCGCCAAATTGGAGAATACGTTATAGACCTTGCCTCCAAGATAGCTGACGCCGACCGTAAGCTTGCAGCAGAAATCATATTTCAAAGCGGCGCCGTACTGTTCTTGGCTTTTGTTTTGCCCTGGCTGGATGAAGAAATGGCCCCAATCGACGTAGTTGGCGCCTAGCGTAAAGCCGTTTGCCGCAACCTGAGCGCCGATGCCCCACGATGTGAAGTCGCGAACTTTGCCGTTGACTCCGACGACATTCGAAACCCCCGAAACAACGTGAGCGCTTGCATCCAGCTTCACCTTGTCGAACGCGCCCTCATAAGCCACAGCTCCTTTGACGACGTTTTTATAAGGCGAGACTCCGGCGTTAGTCGCATCTTTTCTGGCCAGAGTAACAGTGCTGCCGTATTCATAGATATAGGGTTCATAAGTAACGCCAGCTTGAACCTTATTCGTGTTGCTACCAAACTTGGGCGTGTAGTAGGTAATGTTGGTGCCGTGATCGGTGTTTTCGAGTCCGACAACCAAGTTCTTGGAGTACGTTGCCGTAGTAAGAAAATCGATATACCGGCCGAAAACCTGGCCTTCGCCCGCTGCTGATGGCGTTATGGTCAAGTCGGTAGCTCCGCGGGCGTCGCCCAGCTGAATCTTGCCGTAAGCGCCTGACATGAAAACGGTGGCTGTTCTCACGGCAACGTTGTTGCTGTTCCCGGCTAACGCAGTAGTCATGTCGGGATAGTTGTCGAGCGCCAAAGCGCCGCCGTAGGTAATGCCGTTGGCGGCTTTGCCCGCGATGCCGAAGTCAAGGGTGTAAAGGGTTTCAAAATCGCCGCTTGAAGGATTGGTCGCTTCTGATGCTTTTGATGCGTGAAAGGCGCCGGCGACGAAATCGATGCTGCCGCTAACAGTGACGCTAAGCGGCGCGGTCGCGGCCTGCGCGGCGCCTGCCGCTGCGAAACCGATAAGAGCCGTAGTCGCCAAAAGAAACTTGCGCATGTTGTCCCCCTGAGTTGTCGAAAAAAGAAGAAAAGAAATCCGAGAATTTTTGAGGCATCCATTCTGACCTTCAAGCCCGACCCGAACAAGCTCAAAAGGCTTTTTGCGCCGAAAACCCAATCAATCGTTGCAATTGAGCCACAAAAACAGCGAAATTGTTACTCATTTGTTAAGAATCCGCGCGCGGCTTTTTGCTTTGTGATCTTGGCGTTTTCGCGTGAGCCCTCGGCGACTGGTTTGCGACGGCTGCGTTGAAAAAAAGGTAGGGAAAGAGAGTGGTTATTGAAAACGTATGTTTTTGCCTTCCTTCCAAGTTTAATTATTTATTAACAACCCCTTGAAACAGGGGGACAGATAGCTTATCTCCACAACACCAAACTTATGTGTCTGGCTAATTACTGTTTAACATTCAAGGAGATGAACAATGAAATTCCGCCCCCTGCATGACCGCGTAGTCGTTCGCCGTATCGAAGGCGACCAGAAAACCGCGGGAGGCATCATTATCCCCGATACAGCCAAAGAAAAGCCTCAGGAAGGCGAAATCGTCGCCGTTGGTCCGGGCGCGCGCGACGAATCCGGCAAAATCGTTCCTCTCGATGTCAAAGCGGGCGACCGCATTATCTTCGGCAAGTGGTCCGGCACGGAAGTCAAGATCGACGGCGAAGAGCTGCTGATCATGAAGGAATCCGACATCATGGGCATCGTCGGTTGCTGCGGAACCTGCAAAACCAAGAAGTAAGAATTCAATACCGGCTTTAAGCCTCCAACCCATAAAAAAGGAATCAAACAATGTCTGCTAAACAAGTTGTCTTCGGCGCTGACGCTCGCGAAAAATTGCTGCGCGGCCTCGATATTCTCGCCAACTCGGTCAAGGTCACGTTGGGCCCCAAGGGCCGCAACGTCGTGATCGACAAAAGCTACGGCGCGCCGCGCGTCACGAAAGACGGCGTCACGGTCGCCAAGGAAATCGAACTTGCCGATAAGCTCGAAAACATGGGCGCGCAAATGCTGCGCGAAGTCGCCAGCAAGGCGTCCGACAAAGCAGGCGACGGCACGACGACGGCCACGGTTTTGGCCCAGTCGTTGTCGCGCGAAGGCCTCAAGGCCGTCGCGGCGGGCATGAACCCCCTCGACCTCAAGCGCGGCATGGACAAGGCCGTCGAAGTCGTGATCGAAGACCTCAAGGCCCGCTCCAAGAAGGTGTCGAGCAACGCCGAAATCGCGCAGGTCGGAACGATCTCCGCGAACGGCGACAAGGAAATTGGCGACAAGATCGCCGAAGCGATGGGCAAGGTCGGCAATGAATCGCCGATTACGGTCGAGGAAAGCAAAGGCCTTGAAACCGCGCTCGAAGTCGTCGAAGGCATGCAGTTCGATCGCGGCTATCTCTCGCCGTACTTCGTCACGAACGCCGAAAAGATGGTGGTCGATCTCGATACCCCCTACATCCTTTTCCACGAAAGCAAGCTTTCAAGCCTGCAGCCGTTGCTCCCCGTTCTCGAAGCGGTCGTGCAATCGGGCAAGCCTCTGTTGATTGTGGCCGAAGAAGTCGAAGGCGAAGCTTTGGCGACGCTCGTCGTCAACAAGCTGCGCGGCGGCCTCAAGGTCGCTGCCGTCAAGGCTCCGGGATTCGGCGATCGCCGCAAGGCGATGCTCGAAGACATGGCGATTTTGACGGGCGGCCAGCTCATCTCGGCCGATCTCGGCATCAAGCTCGAAAACGTCACGCTCGACATGCTCGGCAAGGCCAAGAAGGTTCTTATCGACAAGGACAACACGACGATCATCGACGGCTCGGGCAAGAAGAAAGACATCGAAGCCCGCTGCGCCCAAATCCGCCAGCAGATCGAAGACACCACGTCCGACTACGACAAGGAAAAGCTGCAGGAACGTCTCGCCAAGTTGGCGGGCGGCGTTGCGGTTCTTCGCGTCGGCGGCGCGACGGAAGTCGAAGTCAAGGAACGCAAGGATCGCGTTGACGACGCCATCCACGC
>CAZQOE010000130.1:0-2027 GCA_964594935.1 uncultured Rhodospirillaceae bacterium
TGTAGACGTTCCGACAGAAGCAACGTCATCAACTTGCGGATTTTCCTCGACTACCGATTGTTTCTCTATAACAGCCTGTTTTGGCATCGGCGCCAAAGGGGGCGCCTTCTGCACATTGACGGACGCGGCGCCTGATGCGGTTTTCAAATTTGTCGTAGGCGGGGGGGCCAGCTCTTCGGAAGAAACGGCGGCGGGAACAATCGGAGCCAAAGACATTTTCTCGACGGAATCCAAAGGTGCGGCATCTGGAGGATCGATTTCACCGGCAAAAGTAGATCCGCCTATAGGCAAAACCAACCGTTGGCCGCGCTTGACTTCATAAGGCGGTTTTAAATCATTCAAAACGATAATTTCGCGCATCGAAACGTTATTCTTATGCGCTATAGCGTAAATATTCTCGTTGCCTTTGACCGTAATGGTCGCGCCGGGCCTGATGCTGGAACGGCTCGGCAAAAACGAACTTGAGGACTGCATAAAAGAACAGCCGGAAACGGAAAACAACAAAGCGACCGCGACAAATACCTTTTTCATAGCCATCCTCACCCGATACGTTCCAATCCGCCCATGTATTTACGCAAAGCCTTCGGAACGACAATCGATCCGTCCGGTTGCTGGTAATTTTCCATAATCGCAATCAGGCACCGACCGATGGCAATGCCCGATCCGTTAAGCGTATGCACAAACTCGGTCTGCTTGTCGCCTGCAGCGCGGCAGCGGGCGTTCATGCGGCGCGCCTGAAAGTCCCCGCAGTTCGAACAGCTCGAGATTTCACGGTACGCGTTTTGCCCTGGCAGCCAGACCTCAATGTCGTAAGTTTTACGCGACGCAAAGCCCATGTCGCCCGTACAAAGCACGATGGTGCGGAAAGGAAGCTCCAAACGCTTCAATACGGTTTCGGCACAACTCACCATGCGTTCGTGCTCGGCCTGCGATTGGTCTGGCGCCGTGATGCTGACCAATTCGACCTTGTAAAACTGGTGTTGGCGCAACATGCCGCGCGTATCTTTGCCGGCAGACCCCGCCTCGGAACGGAAACAAGGCGTCCGCGCTGTAACGCGCATTGGCAGTTTTTCGCGTTCGATAATAAGGCCGTTCACAAGATTAGTGAGAGGAACTTCCGCGGTCGTGATAAGCCACAAATCTTCCTTTGTCGGCGCGAGCGAAAGAGCCTTTGAAACGACTTCGGCCAAAGACATCTCGCCCTTCTTCAGGGCTTCGAGCTCGTTTGGATCGGCATAGGTCAAAGCCTCGCCGAGCAACTCCTCGCGCGACTTTGTACGCCCCGCCATAAACATATCGTCGGCGAATTTCGGCAACTGCCCGACGCCATAGGTGATTTCATCCTTAACCAGCAAAGGCGGAGAAATTTCGGTATAGCCGAATTCTTCCGTATGAAGATCGAGCATGAAATCGCCCAAGGCTCGTTCCATCCGCGCCAAAGCGCCTTTCAAAATCGTAAACCGGGCGCCCGATAATTTGGCCGCCGTCTCGAAATCCATAAGCCCGAGCTTTTCGCCAAGCTCGAAATGCTCGCGTGGAGACTTAATGTCGGGCGGCGTACCGACACGGCGTTGTTCGACGTTGTCGTGCTCGTCCTTGCCATCCGGTACGTCCGAAGCGGGCATATTCGGCAACGACGACAACACATCCTGTAACTGACGGGCAAAAAGTTTGTCCTTGTCTTCCAACGCCGACAAACGGTCTTTCATGTCCGCGACTTGTTGCATCAACGCGGCAACGTCCCCGCCCTTGCGCTTGACGTCGCCGATCTGCTTAGACGCGTCGTTACGCTTGGCCTGCAGCTCCTGCATTTCGGTCTGCGCCGCGCGGCGTTCCGTGTCCATCGCGAGAATATCCGCCGACTGGGGCTTCAGGCCTCTGCGCTTCAGCGCCGCGTCGAAAACGTCGGGTTGTTCGCGAATAAATCGAATGTCGTGCATGTGAAGTGTCCTCTAAGTATCGTTTTTCTTCCCAAACCACTTGGCGCCAAGAATGGAAAGCTCATAAAGAAGCGTCATCGGAACAGC
>CAZQOE010000130.1:2037-5145 GCA_964594935.1 uncultured Rhodospirillaceae bacterium
ACTGACCATGCTCACAAGATCGGGCGGGGTCAGAACGGCAGCCGCAACGAAGATTAGAACAATAGCATAACGCCGGAAAGAGGACAATTTTGTGGCGGAAAGAACGCCCGCCCTTGCCAAGAGAACGAGCGCCACCGGCAGCTCGAAAGCCATACCGAAGGCGAAAATAACCGTCATCGAAAGCGACAAATACTCGCTAACACGCGCCTCCAACTGAATAGGCAAAACGCCGACGGCTGCCGGTATTTCGAAGCTCAGGAAGAACTTCCAGGCCAAAGGAAAAACGACGTAATAGGCCATCGCCGCGCCCAAAATAAAGAAAACGGGCGTCGCGATTAAAAACGGCAAAAAAGCTTTGCGTTCGTTCTTATAAAGTCCGGGGGCCACAAACATCCAAATCTGCGCAGCAACGACGGGGAACGCGATAAAGCATCCCGTCCACAAAGCCAATTTGATGTAGGTCACAAAAGCTTCCGTCAGGCCGGTATAAATCAGGCGGCGATGTTCTTCTCCCGACACTGTAGCCAATGGCCGCACCAAAAACTCGTAAATCTGCGGCGCAAACATATACGAAACGGCAAACCCCGCTAAGATCGCCAGAAGCGAATAAATCAGCCTTCGCCGCAACTCGATCAGATGTTCCAGAAGCGTCTGTTTTTGGGAATCGACAAGATCAATCATCGGAAGTCTTTGGGCGGCGGGTTGTTTTCTTTGTTCGAGGCTTCGGCCTCAATCGTGATTTGATCAAACGCGCGGCGCATCTCCTGCCCGAATACGCAAGCCTTGCGCGCCCACCGGCCCAGCGCATACATGACTTTGGGCATATCCTTGGGTCCGATGGCTACAAGCGCCACGGCTCCTACAACCAACACTTCGGGCCACGCCACATCCAGCATCGCGGGGCCTTACGCCTTCGGCGGGGTATTGTCGTTCTTATCCGAAGGCTTGTTTTCGTCGTTGAGTCCGGCTTTGAAGTTACGGATTCCCTTGCACAGATCGCCCATGACTTGCGGTAATTTGCCCACGCCGAAAATGACCAGAACGACGATCAAAAGCAAAATGACGTGTGTAAGACTTAATCCCATTGTTTTCCTCGCGTTTTTTGGGGATAGTTGTTTAACTATAGCTTGTTCGGAACCACCTGCAACCCCCATGTCTCAGCAATCTATAATCCTTATCGGCGGGCCGACAGCTTCGGGAAAGTCGGCGCTGGCCATGCGTCTGGCGCATGAGCGAAACGGCAATATTATCAACGCAGACGCAATGCAGATATACGCTGGATTACCCATTTTAACGGCGCAACCCGACCCGAAAGACAAAGCCGCGATCCCCCACCTTCTTTACGAAACGACGGACGCGGCAGAAGCCTCTTCGGCAGGAAAATGGCTCGTTCAGGCAAAAGCGGCCATCAAAGAAACAATAAAATCCGGACGCCAACCTATTCTGGTGGGCGGCACAGGTCTCTATTTCGACGCTCTAATGGGCGGGCTAGCCGACATTCCGCCCATTCCGGACGATGCACGAGCCAAAGCCGCACAGCTTTATATTACGCTCGGTGAAGAAAATTTCAGGGCGGAACTTGCCAAGCGCGACAAGGAAAGCGCCGCGCGCATCGCCCGCAACGACAAGCAACGGCTCATCCGCGCCTATGAGGTCGCAGTGCACACGGGAAAAACTCTAGGCGAATGGCATAAGACAAGCCAGGGGACGGAACAGAACTTTGCTGCGGAATATCATCTGCTTCTTCCGCCGCGCGAAGAACTCTATGCCGCATGCGACAAAAGATTTTTGAACATGATCGAACAAGGCGCGATTGAAGAAGTAAAAAACTTTTTAAAACGCGGCCTCGCCCCTACCCTGCCGTCAATGAAAATTTTAGGCGTGCGCGAGCTTGCGGATTATATACGCGGGGAAAAGACGCTCGAAGAAGCGGTCAAAAAGGCTCAACAGATGACCCGCAACTACGCCAAACGCCAAACGACGTGGTTCAGGAACAAATGGGAAAAGGCGTCCCTTTTTGGCAAAGAATCCGTTAACAAAAATCCGTTTTAGGCATGAAAGTAATTTTGCGTTAATTCTGCAAGGCCTATCAAGGAAATCGTCTAAAATGCCATCTAATTTTAAGCAGTCCTTAAACACAAAAGTGTTATGAAGTGCCTGTGCCACAAGCGTTTTTCGTGAATTACTTTCAGGTTTTTGTGGTACGATACGAGCGATGGAGAAAGATATGACGGTCTTTGCAATGAACGAAGAAAAGATGGTGTTCTTGGTTCGAAATGCGCTTCTTGTCGCAGGACAGGAAATGGGCAAAGGCGAAGAATGGCCGGTTGTGAAAGACACCATTTACAAGATCATGAAGGACTGGGAAGACCTCAAGATTGAACGTGATGTGGAAGATGAAATGAAAATCCACCTCTACGAACAGATTGAAAAGATGGAAGCAGGTCTTTTGGAATGCACGCCTGAAGCGCGCGCAGCTCTCGAACCCAAGGTCAAGGAATGGCGCGAGATATGCGACGCCTACTTTACCGAACCAAATCCACGGGCGATTAAATACGACGAAGAGAATGAGCCGGAACACATTAAACGCATGAAGGCGATATTAGGTACAATGGAGGACGATCATGGTGAATAAAACAAACGATGCTGCTTTTCTGCTTAGCACTATTGCAGGCATGGCAGTGGTAAGGGCTAAAGAACTTGTAAATCGTCAGAGCGCCCTCTCCTCTGTGATGAACTCTTTGCGAGAGCTACAAATTGCCAAAACCGCCAGACGCTATGGCGCAAACGCTATTGAACAGGCAGGTAATATTTCTTCGGGTATTGTTGGCGCGGCGAGCGAAATGGTTGCTGGCGCTATCCCAACCCCTGGCAGAAGCAATGTACATAAGTTTAGCCGAGCTTGTACCCTGGAAGAATAAGTTCCTAATATAAGTTTACTCAGTAAAAGATGGCCCGAAGCTTCCTCCCTTCGGGCCGTTTTTTATGCTTTTTCCGCGCAACTTGCGCAGAGGCATTAAAAGAATTAGGTGTAGCGGGTCGTTAAATCATATCCCCGCAAAGAAACATGTTCACTTCCGAACAAATAGCCGCCTCGATTGTCCACAA
>CAZQOE010000131.1:0-5112 GCA_964594935.1 uncultured Rhodospirillaceae bacterium
AGGCCTTTTGAGCGACGCGCCGACGATTATGGGTCTCGATGGCGGCAAGAAGATGAGCAAGAGCCGCAACAACACCATCCCCTTGAAGGCGACGGAAGACGAAACCGCAAAAATCATCAAGACCGCGACGACGGATTCCGAGCGTTTGATTACCTACGAACCCGAACGCCGCCCACAGGTTGCGAATTTGCTTCTGCTGGCATCTCTGGCAAGCGGCACGGCGCCGGAAAAAATTGCGGCCGACATCGGCAACAGCGGCGCGGGCAAATTGAAAGAATATCTGACCGAAAGCCTTAACGCCTTTCTGAAGCCGTTGCGCGCAAGGCGCGCCGATCTTGTGAAAGACCAAGCTTATGTGCGCCGCGTCATTGACAAGGGCATTGCCCACGCGCGCGAGGTTGGAGCCGAAACGCTGGGGCAAGTCCGCGAAGCGATGAATATGTACAGGTAATTCAACTCCGCCATACAGGAGGGAATTATGAATGTTGCTGAATACACCAAAAAACTTTATGCCCGCGCCGGAAAGGAAGCCGTTACCCCTGCCCATGCGCAAAACAACGAACCTCCGGCAACATCAATAATCGGAACGAGTTTGTCTTTGTACAGCCTTGGGGAAAGAATAAGGCGAATGTCCCTCCCCGACTCATCGCCCCCGAAAGACGGCCCCAAATAACGCTTCAATACTACGGGCCATAAATTACTTCTTTGGCAGTAATTTCCGTTAATTCGGCCCTCTTTTTCATGTGACGGCAAGCAGCAAACGTTCTATACTTGTTCTCATGCCTCAGCTTGCTTCATCCCTCTTCGACAACATGACCGCCCGCCCTCTGCCGGACAAACTTCGCCCGCGCACGCTAGCTAAAGTCGTGGGGCAAGATCACCTGCTGGCTCCCGATGCGCCGATAGGACGCATGGTCGCGGCCAAACGCCTTGCTTCGATGATTTTGTGGGGCCCGCCCGGATGCGGGAAAACGACCATCGCGCGTCTGCTGGCTGACGCGACCGGATTGTATTTTGACCCCGTTTCCGCCGTCGCCTCGGGCGTCGCCGATTTGCGCAAGATATTCGAAGCTGCGAACAATCGCCGCGCCACGGGCCAAGGCACGCTTCTTTTCATTGATGAAGTCCATCGCTTTAACCGTGCCCAGCAAGATGTGCTGCTGCCATACGTCGAAGACGGCACAGTTACGCTGGTCGGCGCGACGACAGAAAATCCCTCGTTCGAACTCAACGGCGCCTTGCTCTCACGCTGTCAGGTGTTTGTTTTAAACCGGCTCGACGACTCAGCGCTGGAACTTCTTTTAAAGCGCGTTGAAAAAGACGCAGGTCACGACCTGCCCCTCACCCACGACGCGCGCGCCGCGCTTAAAGCCATGGCCGACGGCGACGGACGTTATTTGCTCGTGATGGCCGAAGAAATTTCGGCTCTCCCCAAAGGCCGCACGCTTGACCCCGCGCAACTCGCCGCGTTCGTGCAGCGCCGCCAACCCTTGTACGACAAGGCGCAGGAAAGCCATTACAACCTCATTAGCGCCCTGCACAAATCCCTGCGCGGCTCGGATTGCGACGCGGCCCTCTATTGGTTTGCACGGATGTGCGCCGGAGGCGAAGACCCGCGTTACATCGCCCGCCGCCTCACGCGCTTTGCCAGCGAAGACGTCGGCCTCGCCGATCCGCAAGCCCTCCCCCTCGCCCTCGCGGCATGGGAAGCTTACGAACGCATGGGCAGCCCCGAAGGCGAACTGGCGTTGGCCGAATTGGTGATTTATCTGGCGACCGCGCCTAAATCGAACGCCGCCTATGTCGCCATCGGCGCGGCGCAACGCGCGGCAAAAGAATTTGGATCGTTGATGCCGCCAAAGCATATCCTCAACGCGCCGACAAAATTGATGCAGGAAATCGGCTACGGAGAAGGCTATGAATACGATCACGACAGCGCCGAGGGATTCTCGGGCCAGAATTATTTCCCCGACGGAATGGCGCGGCAAAATTTCTATACACCCGCCGAGCGCGGCTTTGAACGCGAAGTCAAGAAACGGCTGGATTATTGGGCGGAATTAAGGAGAAAGAAGGAAAGAAAGTAAATTTTGTCATCCTTGCATCTACCCGTCCTCTTAGACTAAAACCTCCCTAACATCTTAATCGGAAAGAATGTCTATGGCTTCCTATCAATACATCTATGTAATGAAGAGCTTATCGAAGGCCTGGCCCGGCGGCAAAAAGGTTCTGGACGATGTCTGGCTGTCCTTTTATCCGACCGCCAAAATCGGCGTGCTTGGCCCGAACGGCGCGGGTAAATCAACTTTGCTCAAGATTATGGCAGGCCTCGACACCGACTATTCCGGTGAAGCATGGGTCGCGGAAGGCGCAACAGTCGGCTACCTGCCGCAGGAGCCTCAGCTCGACCCTAAACTGACGGTTTTGGAAAACGTCATGTCGGGGTTGGGCGAAAAGAAGGATCTTCTCGACCGCTTCGAGGCCGTCAGCAACAAACTCGGAGAAGTCTCAGACCCCGACGAAATGCAGGCGCTTATCGACGAACAAGCGGCTTTGCAGGAAAAGATCGAAGCCGGAAATTTGTGGGACCTCAACCGCTCCATCGAAATTGCGCTCGACGCGTTGCGCTGCCCGCCCCCCGATGCCGAGGTGACGAAACTTTCGGGCGGAGAAAAACGCCGTGTGGCCTTATGCCGCCTGCTTCTTCAAAAGCCCGACTTGCTTCTTCTCGACGAACCGACCAACCATTTGGATGCCGAATCCATTGCGTGGCTTCAAACGTATTTGGCGGAATACACCGGCGCCGTCGTCATGGTCACCCACGACCGCTACTTCCTCGATAACGTGACGGGCTGGATTCTTGAACTTGACCGCGCCAAGGGCATTCCCTACGAAGGCAATTACACCGCGTGGTTAGAGCAAAAACAAAAACGCCTCCTTCAGGAAGAACGCGAAGAAACGGGCCGCCAGAAGACCTTGGCCCGCGAATTGGAATGGGTTCGCCAGTCGCCGAAAGCCCGCCATGCCAAAGGCAAGGCGCGCATTACCGCCTATGAAAACCTTCTGGCGCAAAGCACCGAAGGTGTGTCGGACACCGCGCAAATTGTCATCCCGACACCGCCGCGCCTCGGCAATACCGTTATCGACGCCGACCACTTACGCAAAGCGTATGGCGACCATCTTCTTATTGATGACTTGTCGTTCAAGCTCCCGCCGGGCGGCATTGTCGGCATTTTGGGGCCGAACGGCGCGGGAAAATCGACCCTTTTTAAAATGATAACGGGTCAGGAAAAACCCGACGGCGGTACGATCAAAATCGGCGAAACCGTTAAACTGGGTTACGTCGATCAAAGCCGCGACAGTCTTCACGCCGACAAAAATGTGTGGGAAGAAATTTCGGACGGCCTCGACATCATAGACCTCGGCAAAAAATCCATGCCGTCCCGCGCTTACGTCGCGGCGTTCGGATTCAAAGGCGTCGATCAGCAGAAAAAAGTCGGCATCCTATCGGGTGGCGAACGTAACCGCGTCCACATGGCAAAAATGCTGAAGTCGGGCGCGAACGTCCTGCTTCTCGACGAACCGTCGAACGATTTGGACGTCGATACGCTGCGCGCGTTGGAAGACGCGATTGTCGCGTTTCCGGGCTGCGTCGTCGTCATCACTCACGACCGCTGGTTTATGGATCGCGTCGCGACGCATATTCTGGCGTTCGAAGGCAACAGTCAGGTCGTGTGGTTTGAAGGCAATTATCAGGACTACGAAGCAGACAGGCACCGCCGCCTCGGCACGGAAGCCGACCAGCCTCATCGCATCAAGTACAAGCCGCTTGAACGAAACTAGCAGAAAGTTTCAACGCACAGACATAACCTTCCGGCACCATTTGGATCGATTCAGGTTTATCCAATAGACGATAAACACAATCGACGATGTCATCGCCGCGACGACACAAAGAAAGTTGTCAAAATCTTCAGTGAATATCGACCCGATGGCCGCAAGGCCCCAAACACCGCCCCATATTTTCATTTTAAACAGAGTCTTTTCGTAAAGCGCGCCTTTATCGCGCAACAGATCCTCCACTTTTGCTCTTACGGATGGCTCCAACGTGACCAGTTTTTTTACAAGCAGGTCCCTTTTGCCATTAGTCATGATCGACTTTGCAACATCCTCCATATAGATTTTGTCTTTTATCACCCCTTCGATTTGGGAATCCGCCAGCGGCTTTTCATCGGCGAGCATTTTCTTGACGAAATCAGCTGGCGTCGCAAGGCTTCCAAGACTTGAAAGCTTGTCGCACAATTCCTTAAGCTCCATTGTATTGAGGAGTTCCCCGTTCACATAAAGGATCGAAGGACGGAACGAAAAAGTCTGCTCTCCGCACGTAAATACCGCATATGGATGTGCGGAGGTATAGGCATGACGCACTTGTGTTTGCGCAATCTTATAGGACAACCGCCCCATGGAATTCGCCTCAGCTTGCGCGATCAAAAGTTTAATATGATCTGGCCCAATGGATCCCGTATCTCCCTGCATGGGAGCCTTTGTGTGACCGATAAGAAGCGACGTTGCCGTCACGACCAACAGGCCCACTTCCGCCGAGTACGTGGCCGTGTCGGACGTCATTGTCCCACCAAAAAGCATTTCGCCGCCAACCCCGCCCATAAGCAACCCGGTAGCCATTCCGGGCAGCTTCTTCAGAAATCCGCTGCTTTCTTTTTGTAGGCCGAATAATATGGTTGTGTAGTATATGGGATCTTCAGAACCGGCTATGACTTTGACAAGGGATTCAAGTCTGTCTTTGGTTTCTTTGTTATCTTTCTTTTTTTGCTCATTCCATTCATCCACAGCCTTTTTATGGCAATCAGGGCAAAGTCCATCTCCGAAATCCTTAAACAGGCTGAACTCTGCCGTGCACCTTTTACATTTTGACATGAAACTCTCCGTTCCTTCCAAACCCAAAGAAAAGGTGACTCAACCTTCACAGCAAGTCGAACAAAAATGTTGTCCGCGTGTATGCCGACAAGTATGCGATGTTTTTCGACCCATATTTTACAACCAGAGTGACCTGCTCCCCTATTATGTACCAGCGGCAGGTTGAATCTTTCTTGAAGATAG
>CAZQOE010000132.1:0-2291 GCA_964594935.1 uncultured Rhodospirillaceae bacterium
GTTCAGGAGCACATGACCGTTAACAAGTTTCTTGTGTTTCCCTTGGGCGAAAGCAAATTGCCGGCGTTTGAAAGCATGTTTCATGTCGCCGTCGAAAACTGCATGAACGACAATTTCTTCACCGAAAAACTGCTCGATTGCTTCCGCACTTTTACTATTCCTATCTACTGGGGGACAGATACCGTTCTCGAGACTTTCGATCGGCGCGGCATTATTTTTGCCCGCAGCCTGGAAGAAATCCAACAAGCTCTCGCTTCGTTAACCGTCAAAGATTACTGGAGCCGTCTCGAAGCGATGGCTAAAAACCATGCCCTTGCCGCAAACTACATGAATCAAAACAGCATCCTAAGAACGCTGCTCCTGCAAGAATTCGATTGGTCGATTTAAGGTCAGCGTCCCCAGACGATTATGTAATTTCCGACGAACGTAAGCGGATTTTCCTCGACAATTTCAAAGGGCGGCAGAAGTTTCCGCAACTGGTCGACCGTCAACCTGTTTTCCGTACACGCCGAGTTTTCCATTCCGGAATTCATCGTCATATAGCCCCGGCTCGATTTCGAAATGACCTTTTTAATGTACGCGACTTGCAGATGCGCAGGCAGCTCCGAAAACGCATAATTGCTTATCACCAAGTCATAAGCCTGATCGCCAGAGCATTGATTTAACGTGGTTGTCCTATATGAGCCATTCATAATATGGCTTTCCAAATACCGAGACACGAGTTCAAGAACGGGCGGGAGATCGTATAAGTCGCAACTTTTGTATGGAAATACCTGATCAATCACAAACAACTGACCGCCATATCCAACGCCGATTTCGGCGATCTTCGGCCCGATATTCGAGCCGAAGTATAGCTGCAAATCCGAAGCCACCTTCATATAGCGAAGGGTCGTCGGGCTTATTTGCCCAACTTCCTTGTAATTAAAGGTAAAGGGATTCCCTATAAGGTCGTTTTTGCGGAAATTCTCGATTAAATTCAGAAAATGCGGCGTTTGCTTTGCGATAATGTCTAAATATTTTTGGCCGTACGCCTCATTCACATGCTCTAACACCTGTTGGTAATGCGGATGCCTTTTGAAGTTTTCAAAAGCGCTGTAATCCCGGCAAGCGTTCATTACGGCTTCGACGTACGTGCCATTGTCGGTTGCGGAACGGTTCGATTTCTCGCAAACAAATCGGAGTGCCTCTGGCATATCTATCTTACCTTTTTTGGGGGTTCATTTTCGGATATTTTTCGGACGACTGTCGACAAAACGACTCATAGACTCAAACAAATCATTAGCGTCGTTGTTATCATTGAGGTATCTCCCATACAAGCCTATAATCCGAAACAGTTGGAATTATGAAGGCGTGAAAGGAATAATATTATGGCCGGTCTTCTTGAGGGCAGTTTTGTCGCACTCGTCACCCCTTTTAAAAACGGCGCCATCGATACGGACAACATCCGAAAGCTGGTTGCGTGGCACATAGAAAACGGCACTCGGGGCATTATCGCCTGCGGCACGACGGGCGAAGCGCCGACGCTCAGCCTTGAAGAGCAAGGCCTTGTCATCAAAACAATCGTCGAGGCCGCCAATAAGAAAATTCCGGTTTTTGCCGGAACGGGCTCGAACAACACCAAGCACGTCATCGACGTCACCAAGAACGCCGAACGTAACGGCGCGCAAGGTGTCCTTGTCGTCTGCCCTTATTACAACCGCCCGACCCAGAATGGGCTTTATCACCATTTCCGAACGATAGCCGACTCCACGCCGCTCGAAATGATTATTTACAACATCCAAAGTCGGACGGCCGTCAATTTGGAAACGACGACGCTTGAAAAACTGGCCAAGGATTGTCCCAACATCGTCGGAGTCAAAGAATCCTCGGGCTCGCTCGATCAAATGACGCAGGTTGTCCGCGCTTGCGGCAAGAAATTCTCGATGCTCTCCGGCGATGACAATCTCGCCCTTCCCTGCATGTCGGTCGGCGGCAAAGGCGTCATCTCGACAGTGGCCAATATCATTCCCAAACAAATGGGCGAACTCACGCTAGCCGCGTTGAAGGGGGATTGGGAAAAAGCCCGCGAGCTGCATCTTAAGCTGTTCCCGCTTTTTAAGGCCATATTTATCGAAACAAACCCGGGCCCCATCAAAGAAGCCATGGCGATGATGAAGCTTATAGGCAGCCCGGAAATGCGCCTGCCCATGTACGGAATGGAAGACGCCAATCGCAAGCGCTTGGCTTCGGTCTTAAAAGAATTCAGTTTATTGAATTAACTCAGCGGTGCATGTATCCGGCGCGGCGCAGAC
>CAZQOE010000132.1:2301-5099 GCA_964594935.1 uncultured Rhodospirillaceae bacterium
GTTGCTCGACCAATTCCGAAGAGATCATGTCTCCGGCTGTCGCATTTCCCAATTCTTTTTCGGCACGCCGCAAGATCGGCGTCGCGTCGCTGGGATATTGCAGCGCGTCGCTGACAAGGCCACAAAGGGCGAGATAGGTTGCGGGCGTAAGTTCTACTAACACGGTATTCTTCCTCGGTTCTTTTTATCGTTATAATGCTCATTTCCTAAGGCAACCTTAACCCCAAAATCCCAAAGCCGAAAAACTTTCATAGAGAAAAATTGGCGAAAAATGCATGAAAGTAATTCGAAATTACCTATATACGGTAAGTTCTAGCCAGATAGTGGTAACCAAGAAAAACTAAGCTAGAATTGGCTTTCATGACTTCGGCCAAGACTTTCAGAATAAAAAAGTCACTGCTTATGGTAAAGTTAGGCTGCGATTTATGCCGAAGGAGAGACACATGTCCTTACCTCCGTTCAACAGCCGCTCGTTCGTTTCCGCGATGATGGCGATTTTGTTTGCCGTTCTTTTCGTCAGTAGCGTTGTATTGTTTATCGCTCCTTCGGGAAGAATGGCGCGCGACACAGGCTGGGCTTTTCTTGGCCTTGATAGAAGAGACTGGGGAGACATCCACACCTCGTTCGGCATGTTGTTCCTCGCGATGGCCGTATGGCATCTGGTTTCAAATTGGAGGGCGTTGATGAACCATATTCGCCACAGGCTCGCCGATCCCGCCGCCCGCCTTCCCTTCACCTTGAAACCCGAGCCGATCATCGCTTTGCTGTTATGCCTGTTTATCCTGATCGCGACGCTCAAAAACTATCCGCCGGTGAGCACTCTTTTCGAGGGGCAAGACTTCATTAAGGCCTATTGGCAAGCGCCGGATCCGAACAACTAAAAATACAGCGGGAAGTTGGGGTTATTTGCTGTTTCGGGCGTTTGAATTTTTTACTGGAAAAAAGAAGTCCTTTCGGCTAAAAAGCCGTTGTCCCCCACATGGTTAGTACTCTAGTCCGGCGCGAAAGCTCTGGACGGGGGACTGTGAGTCAAACGCAAGCGAGGAAGAACAACTTTAGGAGTGTAGCTCAATTGGTAGAGCATCGGTCTCCAAAACCGAGGGCTGGGGGTTCGAGTCCCTCCACTCCTGCCAGTAATCGCAAACAGAGCAGGTAAACGATGACGAACGAACAAGAGACTTCGGGCCATGAAAAGCCCCACAGCGGAATGGTCGATTTTGCGCGCGAAACAAGGCGCGAAATCGATAAGGTCACATGGCCGACGCGCAAAGAGATCACGATGACGACCGTTTTAATCGTCATCTTCGCCCTTGTCACAGGCGTGTTTTTCCTCGTCGTCGATTCAGGGCTCGGCTACGTCGTTTCGAAACTGCTGGGCATGGGCTAACGCTTTTTAAATAGAAATCCGGAATTTATAAGAAGAAGGAACATCACATGGCGCATCGTTGGTATGTAATTCACGTTCACTCGGGCTTCGAGAAAAAAGTCGCGCAGACGGTCAAGGAAACCGCGCTGAAGAAGGGCCTTGAGGAATATTTTTCCGAAATCCTCGTCCCGACGGAAGAAGTCGTCGAAGTCCGGCGCGGCGCCAAAGTCAACGCCGAACGCAAGTTTTTCCCCGGCTATGTCCTTATCAAGATGGATCTGACGGACGAAAGCTGGCACTTGGTCAAGAACACGCCTAAGGTCACCGGATTTCTGGGCGGCGGCGGAGGCCCCGCCCCCATCAGCGAAAGCGAAGCGCAGCGCATTTTGAATCAGGTCATCGAAGGCGTCGAGCATCCGAAGCCTTCGGTCACGTTCGAAGTCGGCGAGCAAGTCCGCGTGGCGGACGGCCCGTTTGCCTCGTTCATCGGCACCGTCGAAGAAGTGGACGAAGCCAAGGCCCGCCTGAAGGTCGCGGTGTCGATTTTCGGACGCGCAACGCCTGTGGAATTGGAATACGCGCAGGTCGAAAAGGTTTAAGGCTTTTCCGAAGGCTATAGTTTTTGTTTAAAGGCAAACGTTAAAAACGGGAATTAACCGATTTTCACAGCCTATGGTCTGAATAAAACGCTTATTTTCAGACCATAGGCTGTATTTTTGCGCCCTTTCCCAGCCCATAGCCTGTCACACAGGCTATAGGTTGAATTGGCGGTGGGATTAGCCTTTAGACCTACCTCACCCCACCATAATTTGTGCAGCGGCAATACCGGCATCTCCCCCTCTCCCCCCGAAGACGGGCGGAGAGGGGTACGAACGCTCGCCTTCAAAAAAGAAATTACAACGAACGGAAAACCCCTCTCCGCCGTTCTTACGGGGGAGAGGGGGAATACAAATCTATCCGTAAAGCCTCAGAATGTGGGGTGAGGTGGCTTTTGACACAAAGTCGTCTCGATAATATTTGCGACGCCCTCTTCATTTGTCAAAATCTCATCATTCCAAAATCGCAAAACGATCCGCCCCTTTTCATTCAGTGTTCGTGTGCGACTTTCGTCAGCCTTATTTTCGTTATGTTGTCCACCATCAGCCTCGACCACCAGCCGATATTCAACACAAGCGAAGTCGGCAATATAGGATTTTATAGGATGTTGGCGGCGGAACTTGTACCCTGAAAGCTGGCGACTGCGTAAAATTTGCCAAAGTTTGCTTTCCGCATCTGTCGCATCTCGCCTTAGTTTGCGAGCGCGGCTATTCTTCGGTGTGATTTTCAAGCCCACCTCACCCCATCACAATTCGTAACGCTGCAAGGATAGTATATCCCCTCTCCCCCGCAAGAGCGGCGGAGAGGGGTATAAATGCCGATTCAATACAATTAG
>CAZQOE010000133.1:0-1391 GCA_964594935.1 uncultured Rhodospirillaceae bacterium
TCAAAGAAAGCATCAGATCAAGCTCGGAATCCCTTGCGTCGTGACGGGTAAAGGGCATTTCGTCTGCCAGTTTCATCGCGGCAAATACATGATTGTGCCCTTCCATCTCGATGGAAAACTGTTCCAGGTCTATATCGCCCTGCATGATTCCCGCGAGTCGAAGTAAGCGGGCTCACACGTTTTGGGTTGAAAGATTGATTAATGTTAGGACTAAAAGATACATCCAAGATTTCTACCGAAGCGGCGGCCAAGTCGACGCCCGTGGATGATCGTACCGTCGTGACCGAAGCCGCACGCCGCTTCAGCCTTCTGCACACGTCGCTCGTTGGAATGGCGGCGATTGTCCTCATCCTTCTTTTTGCCGTTGCTTTACCCGTCTTCGACTTTGCGCCCGTGACGCACAAGGGAAGTTTCTTCGTTATTCTCGCCACGACTTTCGGCGGCATCGGCTATCTTTCCTATCTTAACTACGGCGTATACAAACTCGTCAGCGATCACGACCGGTTGAATGAAGTCCTCGTCAACAGCTTGGGGCAGGGCTTCTTGTCCTTCGGGCAGAACGGCATTTGCGACGAAGTTTATTCGCAAGCCTGCCTTGATTTGTTGGGAACGGACCCGGGCGGCAAAAACATCATGGATATCCTGCGCGTGCCCGAAGAAGGGCGCGCCGATTTCAAAGGCTGGCTCGATATTTTATTTTTGCCGGATCATGCTCTCGGCTTTTCCGACGTTATCAATTTTCTGCCCCAACTCTTTCCTCATCCCCAGAAGCGGCGCATCACCCTCGTATACAAACCGGTTTACGCGAAAAACCACGGGCTGGTGCGCGTCGTTTTGATTGCGACCGACGAAACGGAAGAATACGAGGCTCAAGAGCTCGCGAAGCAGCGGCAGGATTATGCCGATATGATTTGCCGCATTTTCCGCGAGCGGAACCAGTTTCTGGCGACCATCACGCACATACGCACGTTCATCGAGCAGGCGTCGGCCCCCGTTACCCGCGAAAACGCGACTTCCTTGCTGCGGCTTCTTCATACGTTAAAAGCCGCCGTCAAACATTTTCACCTCAAAAACCTCGCTGATACAGTACACGGGTTGGAGTCTGAACTGCGCAGCGAAACGATCGAAACCGACGAGGATTTCAGGAAAGTTTTGTCGGCTGGAAGGGTTTGTATCGAGAAAGAACTGGCGACCGTGCTGGAAACCATCAAGGATTTGATAGGTCAGGATTACGAACGCCGCGGCAACACCCGCGAAATCGAGGAAAGCGCCCTTTACAATTTTGCCCTTGTGATGAACGTGTCGGGAATCAGCCCCGATGTCGTCGATCATTATTTGCGCTTCATCGTCGCCGTGCCGGTTCAGGATTGCTTCCGCCAGCTCGAGCGTGA
>CAZQOE010000133.1:1401-5088 GCA_964594935.1 uncultured Rhodospirillaceae bacterium
CGATCTCGCCGAGATTACGGGCAAGCAGATAAAGCCCATCCGTTATTCGGGATCGAATCCCCCCGTGTTGCTCCGCGAATATCAGGCGATGCTGTTTTCCCTGACCCACATTTGCCGCAACATCATCGATCACGGCATCGAGCCGACGGTGACGCGCTTGTCGCGAGGCAAAGATCCGGCGGGACTTGTTTCGATTGAGGCCAATATAATTGAAGAGGAAAACGGCGCCAAGCAATGGCTTAAGATAGTCATTTCCGATGACGGCGGCGGCATCGATCCGGCGCGCGTGCGCGAAAAGCTCACCCTTATGGATCCTGAAGGCCCGTGGAAAGAGCAGGACGACCATACGGTCATGCAAAATATATTTATGTTCGGCGTATCGACCCGCGAGGACGTTTCGGATTTGTCGGGCCGCGGCGTCGGCATGAACGTCGTTAAACGCGAAGTCGAAAATCTCGGCGGCGATATAGAGGTATTTTCCGAACTTTACCTATGGACGAAATTCGTCATCAAAGTGCCCTATAAGCTTTCGGTCTAGGCTTCGGCTCCGGCAATGGGGGTGGGCCGATATATACTAACCTATTGTTTGGGTATACATTTTTATCTGTACGGTCAGCGTCGCGAGTAACCCCTTGAACGCGCTCTTAGGCGCTTGACTCTGGGGCCTTTCACCCTATACTGCGCCACCTTAGCTTCGGGATTGGGGCTAAACCTTTTGAAATTGAACTCCGTTTTGGCGCGTGAAGCCTTTCTCGCCAATGCGGTGTTTTTGTTGTTTTTTTGGAGAACAAAGTGGCTCGTATTGCAGGCGTAAACATTCCGGCGGCAAAGCCGTTGCACATTGCGTTGCGTTATATCTATGGCGTTGGACCGACGAATGCTCTCGAGATTTGCGCCCGCGTCGGAATCGATCCGACGAAACGCGTCAATCAGCTGACCGAAGGCGAAATCCTGAAGGTTCGCGAAGATATCGACAAGAATTACAAAGTCGAAGGCGACCTCCGTCGCGAAGTTTCGATGAACATAAAGCGTTTGATGGACTTGGGCTGCTATCGCGGCTTGCGCCATCGTAAGGGTCTTCCCGTTCGCGGACAACGCACGCATACCAATGCGCGCACCCGTAAGGGCAAGGCCAAGCCGATTGCCGGCAAGAAGATCGCGACGAAGAAGTAATCCATTTCCGTACAAGCGGGCAGGGACTTCAAGAGTCGCGGGATGAAGTGCAAGCCTCGGGAATAATTTCCGGGGAGTAAACAAGGAAAAGAAAAAATATGGCAAAAGAAGAAAAGACCGAAGGCAAAGCCGACAATAAAGAAAAGGCAGCCCCGGCAAAACGCCGTAAAGAGCGTAAAAACATTGTCAACGCCACCGCGCATGTCAATGCATCCTTCAATAACACCATCATCACGATCGCCGATGCGCAGGGCAATACGATTGCCTGGTCGTCTTCGGGGCTGATGGGCTTCAAGGGTTCGCGCAAATCGACCCCGTATGCCGCCCAGATGGCCGCCGAAGATGTGGGCAAAAAGGCGATGGAAAACGGCGTCCGCACGCTGGAAGTCGAAGTTAAAGGGCCCGGCGCCGGACGTGAATCCGCTTTGCGCGCGCTGCAGGCTGTTGGTTTTTCCATCACGTCGATCCGCGATGTGACGCCCATTCCGCATAACGGATGTCGTCCTCGCAAGCGTCGTCGCGTGTAAGAAATTTAGTTTTTCGCATCTGTTGAAATAAACCGAAAGGGTCCGGCCGTGTTACAGAAAAATTGGAAGTCGCTGATTCAGCCGACAAAGAACGTGCAAGCCTCCGAAAGCAATCCCAACATCGGAACGTTGGTGATCGAGCCTTTGGAACGGGGCTTCGGCATGACGCTGGGCAACGCGCTGCGTCGCGTTTTGCTCTCGTCCTTGCAGGGAACCGCCGTGACGTCCGTGCAGATTGAAGGCGTTCTGCATGAGTTCTCGTCGATCCCGGGCGTCCGCGAAGACGTGACCGACATCATCTTGAACCTGAAGAGCCTCTCGCTGCGCGCTCATAACGACGTTCCGCGTCGCGTGCGCCTGCGCGCCGAAGGCCCCGGAGAAGTGACGGCCAAGCAAATCGAAACGGGCTCGGACGTCGAAATCATGAATCCCGAACTCGTCATCTGCACGCTCGACAAGGGCGCGAAGGTTTCGATGGAATTGATGGTCGAAACGGGCCGCGGTTACATTCCCGCCGCCGCGTTGCGCAAGGAAGACACGCCCATCGGCCTGTTGCCGATCGACGCTTTGTTCAGCCCTGTCCGCAAGGTCGCTTACAAGGTCGAACACAGCCGCGTCGGCCAAGTCACCGACTACGACAAGCTGATGCTGACGGTCGAAACGGACGGTTCCATCCTTCCCGAAGACGCCGTCGCGATTTCGGCCCGCATTCTGCAAGACCAACTGCAGTTCTTCATCAACTTCGAAGAACCGCATGCCGTCGCCGCCGCGCCCGAAGCCGCGACCGATCTGCCCTTCAACCGCAATCTGCTCCGCAAGGTTGACGAGCTTGAATTGTCGGTCCGTTCGGCCAACTGCCTCAAGAACGACAACATCGTCTACATCGGCGATCTGGTTCAAAAGACGGAAAGCGAAATGCTCCGCACGCCGAACTTCGGCCGCAAGAGCTTGAACGAAATCAAGGAAGTGTTGACAACGATGGGCCTGACCTTGGGCATGCAAATTCCCAATTGGCCGCCTGAAAATATCGAAGACCTCGCCAAGAGAATGGAAGAGCCGTTCTGAGTGGAGAGGATGGTCCTGCGTGCTGACATCAGGCGCGGGGCTTATGTACAACCGGTTCCTGCAAGAGCGCATTAGGCGAAATCACAGGGCCAAGCCATAGAGGAAGGACTTAGTTATGCGTCACGGAAATCAATATCGGAAACTCGGCGTCACGTCGACACACCGCAAAGCTATGTTCGCCAATATGGCCGTAGCCCTCATCGAAAACGAACAGATCACGACGACCTTGCCGAAAGCCAAGGAAATGCGCCCCGTCATTGAAAGCCTGATTACGCTCGGCAAAAAGGGCGGCTTGGCCAATCGCCGCCGCGCGATGTCGATTTTGCGCGACGACGCCGCCATCAAGAAACTGTTCGGCGCCTTGGCCGAACGCTATAAAAGCCGCAACGGCGGTTATTCGCGCGTCGTCAAGGCGGGTTTCCGCTACGGTGACGCGGCTGCCATGGCGATGATCGAATTCGTCGACCGCGACGTCGAAGCGAAAGGCGCCAAGCAGCGCGCTTTGAAGGCCGCCGAACCGGCGTCGACCGAAACCGAAACTTCCGAAAAGGCCGAACCGGCCAAGTCCGTCAAAACGGCCAAGCCGGACAAAGCGGCGAAACATGCCAAATCGACGACGGTAGCCAAACCGGCCGGAAACAGGGTCACCCCATGACGAAAAACATTCTCATGATCATGACGGTTGTGGGGATGCTGACCGCTTGCGTGTCGGGAACGAAAACGCCCGACACCTATGTCGGCAAAGACGGCCAAACCACGGTCATCGAAAGCGACAGCGAATTGTGCGCCCGCTCCTGCAACGAAAGCTATTCGCGCTGCATGGACTCGCGTGCGGCGAACGACAGCGGCGTCAACGGCCCCTCGGGCGTCTTTGGCGCGAGCGCCGAATGCCGCAGCGCGCTTAAAAGCTGCCTGCCGGGAT
>CAZQOE010000134.1:0-1949 GCA_964594935.1 uncultured Rhodospirillaceae bacterium
AATCCGGAAGCTTATAAGCCCGGTTCAGTGCGCTCGATGTGCTGCCGTCTGCAATTGGATTTGCGCGAGCTTCAAAAGCGCGGCAACGGCCTGTTCGGTTCCGCCGAAATGACGGGGTCCATCGGCGTCGTTACCATTAATATGGCGCGTCTGGGCTATACCCATGCGGGCAACGAAGCCAAGCTGGTCGAATCCCTCGACCACCTGATGGATTTGGCCTACGGCACGCTTGAAAAGAAGCGCGTTTTCGTCAACGACGGCCTGAAGAGGGGTCTGTACCCGTACACGCAGCGCTATCTGCACGACCTGCGCAACCATTTCAGCACCATCGGCGTCAACGGCATGAACGAGATGGTCAAGAACTTCACGCGCGGCGAATCCGATATGACCAAGCCGTTCGGCATCGAGATGAGCATCCGCATTCTCGACCATATGCGCCGCCGCCTTCGCGAATATCAGGAAAAGTCAGGCAACCTGTACAACCTCGAAGCTTCTCCGGCGGAAGGCGCCACGTACCGCTTCGCCAAGGAAGACCACAAGCGCTATCCCGACATCGATCAGGCCGGCAATTATCCGAACATCTACTACACCAACAGCAGCCAGATTCCGGTCGGCCATACGGAAGATCCGTTCGAAGCCCTCGACCTTCAAAACAAGCTGCAATGCAAGTACACGGGCGGCACCGTCCTGCACATGTACATGAACGAAAAGCTTGAAAGCGTGGAGTCGTGCCGCCGGTTGGTTCGCACGGTTCTGGAAAACTATCAGCTGCCGTACATCACGATTACGCCGATTTTCTCGGTCTGCGACGAACACGGCTATCTGAACGGCGAACAGCAGACATGCCCGACCTGCGGCGAAAAGACTCAAGTCTGGACGCGCGTGATGGGCTATTTCCGCCCTGTCGAAGGCTTTAACATCGGCAAGAAGGGCGAGCACCGCGAACGCGTTCCTTTCCGCGAACCGTCGAAAGACAAATGCGAGTGTCAGGCGGTGAGGTTGGGTAGTAAGACCGCGGCCTAATACAAAAGCGCGGCTTCAATTTAGCGATCTTGGGCTGCAAATTCGCTTTTCTCGATTTTTGCTGCTCACGTACGCAAGCAAGTACGCTCCGCGCAAAAATCTCGAAAATCGAATTTTCGCCTCAAGCTTACTAAATTGAAGCCGCGCATAAATCACGATGTTCTCTGCATGAAAAAGGGGGGCATCTTCCCAATAATTGGTAATTAATGTTACCCTTCTAAGCACAATGTCCCGCATTTATGAAATAACGCCGTTTACGCTTCTGGATTATCCCGACGAGCTTGCCTGCATCGTCTGGATGTCGGGGTGCAACCTGCGCTGCGTGTACTGTCACAATCCCGATATCGTGCTGAAGCGGGGAACCAAAGATCCCGCCGAGCTTTTTTCGTTTCTTGAAGCGCGCAAGGGAAAACTGACCGCTGTGGTTTTTTCGGGCGGCGAGGCGACGTTCTGCCCCACGCTGCCCGACTTGATGCGCAAGACGAAGGAAATGGGTTTTAAAGTCAAGCTCGACACCAACGGCGGCAACCCCGATATGCTGCGCAAGCTTGTGAAGGAAGGCCTTATCGACTACGTCGCTTTCGATTACAAATGCCCGCCGTCTTTGGCGGAAAAAATACTCGGCACCGCAAAATTCGAGAAAGCTTCGTCCGAAAGTCTCGATTTTCTCATCGAGGAAAGCCGCAAAGGGAAAATACAACTTGAAGTCAGGACGACGGTTGCCCCCGAAATCATGAGCGAGGCCGATATAGGCTGGATCATCGGCGACCTCGACAAGCGCGGTTACGAGGGGACGTATTGGCTTCAGCACGTCATTTCAAGCGGCGAAAAGACGCTCGGCAATATTCCTGCGCCCAAAGGCCCCATCGACCCCGGCCTTATACCGACGCCGAAGGGCTTTATACTGGGGTTCCGCAACTTTCCCG
>CAZQOE010000134.1:1982-5042 GCA_964594935.1 uncultured Rhodospirillaceae bacterium
ATTAGGATTCCAGCCTGCTATTAGTAATGCCTGTGGTAATAGGGGGCGGGCCGCGTGTAAATGACGGCTGGCGGCGGTTGCGTCACAATGACCGTCGGCGGGGGCGCAGACTGGTAAATCACGGTCTGTTGAGGGACGACAGGCTGAGGAATTAGATTTCCCTTGGCAACCATGCATTGAACGTAGGCGTCGTCGTACACCTGTTGAATTGTTCGATCCTGTCTTGAAGATGTGCTCGCGCCGACAACGGTTCCGGCCGTAGCGCCCATCGCGGCGCCGACTGCCGCTCCGTGGCCTCCGTCGATGGCCGCGCCGAGGCCAGCGCCCAAAGCCGTCGCTCCAAGTCCCTGAACAAACCCCGTCGAATTGGCGCGTTCGGCCTGTCCACGAACCTGATCGTCCGCGTAGTACTTACACGTCGCCTGTTCGGCCTGAAATGTTTCAAAGGCTTTTTTGGGCGACGGCAGGACACGAACCGACGGTCCGATGGGGGCGTTGGCGCATGCAGCAAGAACAAGGGCCGTGCTGCAAAGGGCTGCTATTTTGAGGTGCTTCATAAACAAACTCCTTTTCAAGGGGTGTATTGCCATTCGCGTGATGCCGAGGCGAATACCAATACACCAAAAAACGAGTAGGGATATTACCAATGATTTAGGCCAGAATTAAGGCGTAAAGTGCCTTTATCGTCATAATCATGTTAACTTGACGCCTGCGGCCTTTCATGTTTTTGAGGGACTAGGAAATACATAATGCTCGACGATCAAACCATATTCGCTCCGGCCTCTGCTGCGGGAAAAGCAGGGGTGGCGGTGTTCCGCGTTTCGGGGAAAGAGGCTTTACAGGCGATCGGGCAGTTATGTCTGCCAGCCGACAAGCCGGATCCTCGCATGGCGTCTTTGCGCGTGCTTAAGAATCCCAAGACAGGCGAAGAAATCGACAAAGCGGTCGTTTTGTATTTCCAAGCGCCAAACAGCTTTACGGGCGAGGACGTAGTCGAAATACACACGCACGGCGGTCGCGCGGTATCGAACGCCCTTGTCGAGGCATTGTCTTCGCTGCCCCGCTTTCGGCTGGCCGAAGCGGGAGAATTTACACGCCGCGCGTTTGAAAACGGCAAGATGGATTTGACGGAAGCCGAAGCCATTGCCGATCTTGTGCATGCCGAAACCGAAGCTCAGCGCAAACAGGCTTTGCGCCAGCTTAATGGGGCGCTTGGCAAGCTTTACGGGGATTGGCATGAGCGTCTTGCCCACAGTTTGGCGTGGACTGAGGCGGCCATTGATTTTTCGGACGAAGAATTGCCGACGGATTTGCTGGAAAAACAAACCGCCGCGCTTCAAAGTCTGCGGGACGATATTGCTAAGCATCTTAACGACAACCACCGCGGCGAAAGGCTGCGCGAAGGTTTTTCCATCGTCCTTCTGGGGCCTCCGAATGCCGGAAAATCGTCGCTTCTTAATATGTTGGCGCGGCGCGACGCAGCCATCGTTTCGCCGACAGCGGGGACGACGCGCGATATCATCGAGGTCCATCTGGATTTAAACGGTTACCCCGTGATTTTGGCCGATACCGCCGGTTTGCATGAATTGTCTTCCGGATTGTCGCCTGTCGCGTCGAAAAAAGGCGATCCGGTAGAGCTTGAAGGCATCCGCCGCGCGAAAGTCCGCGCCAAGGAAGCCGATTTGAAAATTGCCGTGTTCGACGGCGCGCTTTGGCCCGAGACGGACGACGTTACGCAAAGCCTGATTGACGCCAATACGCTCGTTGTCGTGAACAAAAGCGACCTTTTGGCAAAAAAACAGGATAAAAACGGTTTAACGCCGCTTTATATTTCGGCATTGACGGGCGACGGCGTCGATACGCTGTTGCAGAAAATGGGGCAGGAGATCGAACGCCGGTTTGCCTCGTCGGGCGCTCCTCCTTTGACCCGCGCGCGTCATCGCGCCGCGCTTGAGGAATGCATAAATCATCTGGATCGGGCTTTGCAAGCCAAGCAGGTCGATCTTTGCGCCGAGGATATTCGCCTTGCCATGCGTTCGCTGGGGCGAATTACGGGCCGCGTCGATGTCGAGGATTTGCTCGACATCATTTTCCGCGACTTCTGCATCGGGAAGTAAGAGGTTACGTTCGTCCTGGATTTATTAAAGAAGCGGAACCTGTAATTCCGGCTTCGGGGAAAGAGGGCCTCTTTGGGCCGTTTCTTCTCTCAAAAAGGTTTTTTCTTCCAAAACCGGTTTTTTATCTGAAAGTTTTTCTTGTTCAGGAAGCTTTGCTTTTAGCGGAATAATAAAAAATTGAGGCCTTACACAATCGTTGAATTGTTCGATTTCCGAAGGAAGCAAGACTTTTTTGTCGGCCATCAACGGCATCAGTTTTCTAATCTCGACGTTTGGATCCGCCTCGATAGGCATTGGAATTGAGAACATCCGGGTTTCTATCGTGACGGGCTTGCCTTCAGCCGTTTTACCGACGACGGCCAAAAACCTGTTGCTCATGCTGCCGGGGTCGAATTTGGTCTTGATTTCGATCTTTTCTCCTTTAATGGTCATCGTCGAGACGCGTTCAGTATGACGGGTGAAGTCGAACACTTCGTCCATCAGGGCCATGTTTTTCCGAAACGACCTGTCGCCCGTCGCTTGATAATTCGGGTTTTCCGCAAATAAGAAGTGGATAACCTTGCAGTTATCGCCTTTGCACACGGGCTCTTCGATCATTGAAATGTTTCCGACAAGGCAAAACGGATCAAGGTTGGGAAATAGCGTCGTTCTTGCCATCTTTTCGATGTTAGGGCAAATCGGTTTGCCTTCTTTGTTGGCTCCCAACAAGTACGTAATTTTGTCATATATCGTCTGATCGACGGGCTTAGGCGTTGGCATCAAATTCTCCGGAAATATGTCTCGGTGATATTTGCTCAGAATTGCACATGAATTTGGAGCTCTGCAACCGCGATAATGCTTTTGAGGGCAAAAAGTACGGTTAATATTGGTGGTCAGAAGGCAAAAAGAGCCTGTTAAGACTAACCCAGAGTCCGGACGGGAAGTTTTTGCTCCATTTGAGGAA
>CAZQOE010000135.1:0-4964 GCA_964594935.1 uncultured Rhodospirillaceae bacterium
ATTCAGGCGCAGATTCTGAATTTGCTTAAAGACCTGCAAAAGCGCCTCGGCATGGCGTTGTTGCTGATTACCCACGACCTGAACATCGTGCGCAAGGTCGCGGACAAGGTCTGCGTCATGCAGCGCGGCGAAATCGTCGAGCAAGGCTTGGTCGGACAAATTTTTCATGCACCCAAGCATGCCTATACGAAAATGCTTCTGGCGGCGGAACCAAAAGGCGACGTTATGCCCATCGACCCCGACGCCCCCGAAGTGTTGCGCATCGATAACCTGAAAGTTTATTTCGGCATCAAAAAAGGCGTGTTCGGCCGCGCCAAAGATTTTATCCGCGCGGTCGACGACGTTTCTCTTTTCATTCGCGAAGGCGAAACCATCGGCATCGTCGGCGAGTCAGGCTCGGGAAAGACGACGCTCGGGTTAGCCCTTTTGCGCCTGATTAAATCCGAAGGCAACGTCGTGTTTATGGGACACGAATTGCAAGAACTGCCGCGTTCCGAACTGCGCGCCTTGCGCCCTTCGATGCAAATCGTCTTTCAGGACCCCTTCGGCAGCCTGAGCCCGCGCATGTCGGCAGGCGATATTATCGCGGAAGGGTTGGACATCAATAAGCTTTGCAAATCGCCCGTCGAGCGCGAGCAGCGCATTATCGCGGCGATGAGCGAAGTGGGGCTTGATCCGGAATCGCGCAACCGCTATCCGCACGAATTTTCGGGCGGCCAGCGCCAGCGCATCGCCGTCGCGCGCGCCATCATCCTACAGCCCAAGTTTATCGTGCTCGACGAGCCGACTTCGGCGCTTGATATGTCGGTGCAGGCGCAGATCGTCGACCTTCTGCGCGACATCCAGAAACGCCATAAAATCGCGTTCATGTTCATCAGCCACGATTTGCGCGTCGTTCGCGCGCTGTCGCACCGCGTCGTCGTGATGCAACACGGCAAGATGGTCGAACAAGGTTATGCGCAGGAAATATTCAAAAACCCCCGCGCCGACTACACAAAAACGCTGCTTGCCGCCGCGCTGAATTTGGAAGCGCGGCCTTCTTAAACTTAGCGGCCGGGGTTCGGGCTTTTGCAGGAATGCGCAACGGGAAGCGGATGAGTGTAGCCATAATGGAAACGACGCGCTCTTATAAGATGGATTAATATCTCTTCAACTTTTATCTGGGGCCTTCCATTTTGAATTCCGCGCGGCGCGTCGTAATGGCTCCCGCGATTTTTCCGTACAAAGACGGGCGGAAAAGGCTTGTCTTTTCATTGCCGGTCTTTTGCGTTTCTTCGATATTCTTAATGGTCTCCATGATTTGCGCCTGAACGACCGTTTCACGGAAAGACTTCAACAAAATCGTTTCCATTTTCATGCGGCGGGCTTCCTCATCCGCGCTATCGGGCCCGAACAGGTTACGGCCGGTCATTTCGGCCGCGCATCCTGCTGTCGCGATCAAGACCTTGATGCTGTGCGTGACGTTTTTGACGGGAAGCGTTCTTTGCGTCCTGTCCAATATTTCCAGAAAATTCAGAAATACGGGTTTTTCCTCGTTCATTGTGTTCAACTGAAGTTCGGAAGCGGCTGCTTCAAATTCCGCATAGATTTTTTTCTGATCCGTTTCCGACATACTATATCCAATACCGTTTGTTATTTGCGAAAGCTGTTTTGTCATAATCCAAATCCTTCTTGGTAATAAAAATAATCCGGTTTGCGGCGACTGTCCGGCTTATTGTGGCGCTCTTTGATGAACGACGCGCTTTCTGCCTTCTTTCAAAAGCATCGTTTCTTTGGTTTGTTTTCTGGGGTCGGGGTATACCGGTTTACGAAAAGGAGTTTTTCCCGTCTTTTGCGTTTCCAAAGCCGCGCTGAAGAAAATCAACGCCATGGCTAGTCCAGGATTTGTCGTATTGCTTCTTTTCATTTTCGCCCCATAAATTTTGATAAAATATCTCGATCGCGGCCATTTTCCCCATTGCGGCCCTATTTACAATTCATAATTAATGTTTTCGCTTCAAAAATAAAGGGTTAACGCGCGTTTGCACTACTAAAAATAATGTGTACAAAACGAGAACATTCATATATTATGCCCCTATGTCCAAAAACTCTTCCATCTTTGCCTGTCAGGTCTGTGGAGCTTCTTTTCCCAAGTGGGCGGGAAAGTGCGAAGCCTGCGGCGGATGGAATTGCCTTGTCGAAGAAGCCGCGACGAGCGGCCCGCCCAAAGGACTTAACGACTCTAAAAACCGGTCCAAATCCAACCGCATCGAATTCGTGCCGTTGAAAAGCGACGGCGACCGGCAAATTCCCCGCCGGTTGTCGAACATCGGCGAATTCGACCGCGTTGTCGGCGGCGGTCTTGTTTCAGGCTCGGCAACCTTGGTCGGCGGCGATCCGGGCATCGGCAAATCGACCATTCTTCTTCAAGTCGTTTGCAATCTCGCCGCAAAATACAAGATCGCCTACATCTCGGGCGAAGAATCCCTCGACCAAGTTCGCTTGCGCGCCGCGCGCCTTGGGCTGGCCGATGTTTCTTGCTCGCTCGCCAGCGAAACGTCCGTGCGCGATATCGTCGCTTCGGTCGATAAAGATCCGCCCGATATTCTGGTCATCGACTCCATTCAAACGATGTACGTCGATACGCTGGACAGCGCGCCGGGAACGGTGGCGCAGGTTCGCACCTCGGCGCAGGAGCTTATCCGCATCGCTAAAAAGCGCGATATTTCGCTTATTATCGTCGGTCATGTGACGAAGGACGGCGCTATCGCGGGGCCGCGCGTTTTGGAGCACATGGTCGACACCGTTTTGTATCTGGAAGGCGACAGAGGCCATCAATTCCGCGTCCTTCGCAGCGTCAAAAACCGCTTCGGCCCGACCGACGAAATCGGCGTGTTCGAAATGACCGAAAAGGGATTGATGGAAGTGCAAAATCCGTCGGCCCTTTTTCTGGCCGACCGACGCGATGACATGTCGGGCGCGGTGGTTTTCGCGGGCATGGAAGGCACGCGGCCCGTGCTGGTCGAAATTCAGGCGCTTGTCGCTCCTTCCGCTTTCGGGACGCCGAGACGCGCCGTTATCGGTTGGGATGCGGGGCGCCTTGCCATGATTTTGGCCGTCCTTGAGGCGCGTTGCGGAGTCGTCTTTGGCGCGAACGATGTTTATCTGAACGTCGCGGGGGGATTTCGCATCACGGAACCGGCGGCCGATCTTGCCGTGGCTGCTGCCCTTTTATCCTCGCTGACGGGCGAACCTGTTCCGGCTTCGTGCGTCGCCTTTGGGGAGATCGGGTTATCGGGAGAAGTGCGGCGCGTGAGCCAGCCGGAAATCCGGCTTAAGGAAGCGGCAAAACTCGGTTTTTCCCAAGTGCTGATGCCTCAAAACGAAAAGGCGCGGAAAGAGGGCGTCGTGCCGCTTCTAAGAACCACGGAAATCCGGCAACTTAGCGAGCTTTTGCCTTTATTTGAGACAACAAAACGCCAGATCAAACGCGCCTAAAAAGATTAACTTTCGCGGATTTTGTGCTAGATAGATGGGTCTCCACAACAGGGCAGTCCCATGGAAACCGAAACCGTAACCGTATTTAATAATCTCGATTATATCGTTATCGCCGTCGTTCTTCTGTCCGCGTTCCTCGCGCTTATGCGCGGCTTCGTGCGCGAGCTTTTTTCGCTCATCGCGTGGGTGGGCGCGTATTTCGTGGGCATCACTTTTTTTGAGCCCGCATTGCCGTGGGTCCAGCGCTATATCAAGAACGATCAGGTCGCGGAGCTGGCCGCTATGGCCGTCGTCTTTACGATCGTGCTTATTGTTTTGCTGCTTCTCGGCCTTTTTATCTCGGGCTTCGTCAAGGGCCGCGTTTTGACGACCATCGACCGTTCGCTCGGCTTTCTTTACGGGCTTGCGCGCGGCGCTCTTGTTATCAGCTTGGTTTATTTGAGCGCGGCGTTAGTTTTTTGGCCCGATATCGACAAGGAAGCGCAAGAGCAGCAAGAAGGCAAAAGCGACGCTCCCCAATTCCTTCTTGAAGCGAAATCGCGTCCTTTTATGGCGTTCGGCGCCAAGATGCTCGAGCCTTTGTTGCCCGAGCAGCTTCTGAACAAGAATTCCGGCGAGAAGGATTCTGAAAAGGAAAGGCCTTCATCCGAAGAGGAATCAAAAGGCCCCATCGACATCAACAAGCTTTTCAATGAAGAAAGCAAACTATGACTTTTTCGACAAACCCCTTTGACGACGACAAGCTTAAGGAAGAATGCGGCGTCTTCGGCGTCTTCGGCAAAGATTCCGCCGCCGCGATGACCGCGCTTGGCCTGCACGCGCTGCAACATCGCGGACAGGAAGCGGCGGGCATCGTTTGTTTCGACGGCGAGCATTTTAACGCCCATCACGCGCTGGGACACGTGGGCGAAAATTTCAACGCCGACAGCGTTATCGCGAAGCTTAAGGGAAGCGCCGCCATCGGGCATACACGGTATTCGACGACTGGCGAGCCATCCCTGCGCAATGTTCAGCCGCTGTTTGCCGATTTCGATTTCGGCGGCTTTTCCATCGCGCATAACGGCAATTTGACGAACGCGCACGGCATTCGCAAGCAACTGGTCAAGCGCGGCTGCCTGTTCCGTTCGACGACGGACACGGAAGTCATCATTCATCTTATGGCCATATCCAAAGCCGAGCGCCCCGTGGACCGGCTGGTCGACGCGCTGCAGCAGGTTGAAGGCGCGTATTCGTTGGTTTGCCTTGCCAAGGATATGCTGATCGGCGTGCGCGATCCGAACGGCATACGCCCGCTCGTTCTCGGCAAAATCGACGGAGCCTACGTTTTGGCGAGCGAAACGTGCGCTCTCGACATCATCGGCGCGGAGTTTGTGCGCGACGTGGCGCCCGGCGAAATGGTCGTTATCGACAGCAAGGGGGTTCAATCGTTCCGCCCCTTCCGCGCGGTGCCGAGCAAGTTCTGCATTTTCGAATACATTTATTTCGCG
>CAZQOE010000136.1:0-4957 GCA_964594935.1 uncultured Rhodospirillaceae bacterium
AAATCCGGTGCTTGTGACGACCACGAATCTTTTGCATTTAATTCCGCGATCGGGAACGGAACATACGTTCGACGTCGTTTCCAATACTTTGGTTCCCGGCGGGATTTTCTATATTTTTTACAATGTCTGCGATGATCCTCGCATTACGTCTGCTTCGGGAGAGTTCTTTCAGTACGAACCCGAAGAGATTATTAAACTCGCGAAAGTTCGGGGATTTACCAACATTCTTCAAAGGCAGGAGAGTAGTCGCCTCGGCGACGAGAAAAACGGGGTAGATGTTGGATACATCGAATTGGGTTTCCGTCTGATTAATCCTCCGGAAAAGAACCGGCAATACGGACAACAAGGCCTGTTGCGCGCCCCGTCTCTTTCAGCGGCAACATTTTAAGCGATGCGATTCAAGGCGGCGGCGCGACCTGCTTCGGCATTTTTCCCGATGAAACGTCTGTCAAATCGGCGGCTCATCAAATTCGGGTTATGCGGCAGAAGTGGTGGGTGGAGACGGGCGTGATTAACGAATAACCCGTAAAATGAAGCGATCTTGGGCTGTGTAAACGCCCTTGTTATTAACCTTCCGATTGATATTTGTTTTGAGTTTCAAAGAGATATAACCGCATCGTCATTACGTCCCTTCGGTAATATTTCTGTCGGAAAGTGCTGTGCTGGGTTATGTTGAGCATCATATTTTTTGAGGGAAAATTTAATGTCCTATGAAATGTCATTAAAAGATAGTGCGGCTGATTTTCTCGTTTTTGCTGCGAAGGAGATTGTTTCGAAAGAAACCATCTATGCCGCTGCTGGAATAGGTATTGGCACTGTTGCATCTTCGATAGCAGGATATTATCCGATGGATACCGCTGTCTATTTGACAGCGGGCGGCATAGCGGGCAGCGCGTTTTCACGCGTATGGCGCTATACTGGCGACATCGATATTGTTGCTCCGGCAAAATCGTCGGCAGATTCTATCGTCAAGTTTTTTAAGTATGCCGCGAAGGAAACTGTCTCGTTAAAAACATTGAGTTCAATCGGTCTTGCGACGGTTTCGGTTCCTGTTTCATTGTTGGCCTTGCATAATCCACATTTCACCACTTGTTTTGCGGTTGGTCTTATGGTTTGCGACGTTATTAGCCGTGCGGCTGGAACAAACAGGGTTTCAGTATCGAAAACACCGATTCCGGCATAGAGGCTAACTTTCGTCCTGGAAGATATTTATACGTACCCTGGATGCGGCACATCTGGATGCCGGATTTTCCTAGTATGACGAGAGAAAAAACCAAATCGGATTCCGCATAAATTTTCTTTTGCTTTGCGAAAAGAAAATTTTGCGGAATGACAGCAGTTTTTGATTGGCGGTTAGCACTTCAAGGCGGCGACGCCCGGGAGGATTTTGCCTTCCATCCATTCGAGGAACGCTCCCCCCGCCGTCGAGACGTAGCTAAAACCTTCCAAGACGCCCGCATGCGCCAAGGCCGAGACGGTGTCTCCACCTCCCGCAACCGAGAGGATTTTGCCTTCCTTCGTAAGCTCGGCGACCAGTTTCGCGATGGCCGTGGTGGCTTGGTCGAAGGGCGCCGTTTCAAACGCGCCAAGCGGCCCGTTCCACACGACCGTTTTGCAGTTGCGCAAAGCGGCGCCGATAATGTTGACCGAATTCGGCCCGATATCGAGAATCATGCCGTCAGCCGGAACGGCCTCGACCGGAACCGTCTTTGTTGCGACGTTGGCTTGCAGTGCCGTCGCGACAACGCCATCAATCGGCAGCAGAATGCGGCAGGAACGCGCGGCCGCGCGTTTGGCGATGCTGCGCGCCGTGTCGAGCATATCGGCCTCAAAAAGCGATTTGCCGACGTTGATGCCTTGCGCGGCGAGGAACGTGTTCGCCATGCCGCCGCCGAGCACGAGCACATCGACTTTGGAGACGAGGTTGTCGAGCAGATCGAGCTTCGTCGAAATTTTCGAGCCGCCGACAAGCGCCGCGACGGGATGTTCGGGCTTTGCCAGCGCTTTTTCCAAAGCCTCGAGTTCCGCCTGCATCAGGCGGCCCGCCGCATGGGGCAGAAGCCTAGCCAAGGCTTCGGTCGAGGCGTGAGCGCGGTGAGAGACCGAGAAGGCGTCATTAATGTATATATCGCCGAGCGCGGCCAGTTGCTTGGCAAACGAGGAGTCGTTTTTTTCTTCGGCTTCGTAAAAGCGGGTGTTTTCGAGGACAAGAATTTCGCCGAAAGGAAGGCCGGCGACAGCGGCAGCCGCTTTTTCGCCGACGCAATCATCGGCAAAGGCGACGGGACGGCCCCAGATTTTTTCGAGCGCGGTCGCGACGGGGCGCAGGCTGTATCTTTCGACGCGCTTGCCGTCCGGACGGCCAAAATGGGACAGGATGACGATTTTGGCTTCAGCCTCCGACAGGAATTTGAGCGTCGGAATGAGGCGCGTCAGGCGCGTGGTGTCGGTGACGACGCCGTCCTTGAAGGGAACGTTGAGGTCGGCGCGGAGAAGGACAGTTTTGTTGGAAAGGGCGATTTGATCGAGCGTTTTAAAATTCGACATGGGGCCTCCTCAAAAATTTTCGCGGAGACAATACCAATATCGCGGAAGAGGCACAATATGAGGAAAAAGCCTTTATGAGCGGGTCTTTTCGGGGTCTTTGTAGAAGATCATGTTTTCGCCGTCTTCCAGGCATATCGCGAGGCCGTAGTTATGGCCCGACATGGTTTGGGCGCATTCCTTGATTTCTTCGGGCTTGAGGCTCGAATGCTCGACGCACAAGAAGCTCGGTTTGTAACGGCCGATGTCGAGCTGTTTTAAAATCATCCAGTCCGCGCCTTCGGCGTCGATAACGACGACGTCGATTTTTTCGACGCTCTGTTTATCGAGAAGCTGTTGCAGCGTGCAGCACGGCGCTTGAACCGTGAGAGTATGCGCGGCCAGACGTTCTTCGAAATCGGGGCGCGAGGGAAAGCCTTTGTCGGCAAAGCTTGTCGTCATGCCCAGAAATTCGTCGGGCAACAGGCCTTTGGCCACGGCTTCGGGATCGATGCGGTGAAAAGTCAGCGTGCCTTCATGATCGCCGACGGCGCAATTGACGAGCTTGAGCCCGGGACGGGCAGCATAGGTTTTTTGCAGGGCCGCGAACATATCGGGCAGGGGTTCGACAAGAATGCCGCGCCAGCCGCCCTTCATCAAATGGCGGTGCAACATGTCGAAAAAAACGCCGTCCATCGCGCCGATTTGCAGGACGAAAGGATCGGCCACCAAGCTTTTGACCCTTTCGGCAAGCACAGAAAACGACGCGCGGGTCAGTCCATCAAAGGCCGATGGGCTGGCTGCGTTCGTCACTTTTTTGCGCTTTTCTTTTTCGGTTTTTTGGTTGGCGCGGGGGCTTCTTTTTCGTTTTTCTCTTTGGGCGCTTTTTTGCCTTTGCCGCCGAAGCCTTTGCTGGGGCCGCGCGCGATTTTGGCTTCGATGATTTCAAGCGCCTGCGTGAGCGTCAGGTTTTCGGGGTCGTACGCCTTTGTGACCGTGGCCATGACCTTGCCCCACTTCACATAAGGGCCGAAGCGGCCTTTGTTGAGCGTTACGGGTTTTTTGTCTTCGGGATGTTCGCCCAGAAGTTTTCCCGCGTTTGCGCCGCCGCCAAAGCGGCCTTTGCTGGGCTCGGCGAGCAGAACGACGGCGCGGTTGAGGCCGATGCTCAGGACGTCGTCGCCTTCGGCGAGCGTTTTGTACTGCGGGCCCATTTTCAGGTACGGACCGAAACGTCCGATACCCGCCGAAATCATGACTTTGGTTTCGGGATGCGGGCCAACTTCGCGCGGCAGAGAAAGCAACTGCAAGGCTTGGTCGAGGTTAATCAGGTTCGGATCCATGCCTTTGGGCAGCGAAACGCGCTTGGGTTTCGGCGTGTCGTCTTTCTTCTTTTTCTTCTTCTTTTTTCCATCTTCCGAGGGCGCTTCGGGCGGAGGCGCTGCGACAGGAAGCGGGCCTAACTGGACATACGCGCCGTAGGGGCCGACGCGGGCCGAAACGGGAAGCATCGTTTTGGGGTCGATGCCGAGTTCGCCCGCGGTGACGAGCGCCGAAAGCTTCGCGTCCTTCAGCCCCTGCTCTCCGGTGCACGCGTTGGCGCACCCTGAGTTCGCGAGGATCGCCTGGACCTTTCCGCCCTTGACGATCTCGCGGTCGTAGAGGACCGGCGCGGCGGCGACTTTGTTGGTCGTGAAGACCGCGGCGGCCACGCACGGCTCGTCCGCCACGACAAGGGCGACGTCATTGCGTCCCTTGTACTTGATTTCGGCAGCGACGCCTGCGGCGCGGAAGCCCTTCGCGGAGCAGACTCCGCCCTTAACGGTCCTTGAGCGCGACATAGTCTCTCATGTGATAGATCGGCTTGTAGGCCGGACGGATGATTGGCCCCGCGTTGACGAGCTCCTCCATGCGGTGGGCGCACCACGACACGCAGCGCGCGACCGCGAACAGGGGCGTGTAGAGGTCGCTCGGAATTCCGAGCATGTCGTAGACGAAGCCGGAGTAGAGGTCGACGTTCGCGCAGACGTCCGTGGCCCGCGGATGGCGGGACTTGATGATGGAGGGACCGTACTGCTCGATCAGCTCGTAGAGCCCCATCTCCTCCGTGCGGCCCTTCTCCTTGGCAAGCGTCTCGGCCTTGACCCGCAGCAGATGCGCGCGGGGATCGGACACCGTGTAGACGGCGTGACCGAGCCCGTAGATGAGGCCCGAGCCGTCGCCCGCCTTCTTGTCGGCGATCTTCTCGAGATAATGGAGGACGTTGTCCTGCTTCGACCAGTCCTTGACATTCGCCATGATCTCCTCCATCTGGCGCATCACGCGGATGTTCGCGCCGCCGTGGCGGGCGCCCTTGAGGGACAGGACCGACGCCGCGACGGACGAATAGATGTCGGCGTGCGACGAAGTCACGACGTGGGTCGTGAACGAGGAG
>CAZQOE010000137.1:0-4948 GCA_964594935.1 uncultured Rhodospirillaceae bacterium
ACCGCAACGCGCACCCAAGCCCAACTGGGGGCCAACCCCAAAACCCGCGCCCCCGCGTCCCCCGCTTGGAGGCGGGGCAGCGTCTTTCGTTGACCGCATGATCGCGCAGGGGGAAGGGGCGACGGGCAAAACGCTGATCCAAGCGTCGCCGGTGCTGATACCCCCCGAGCCTCGGATGCAGACCGCCTGCTTCCTTGGCGCGATGTATGATGACACCGACTATCTCTTCTGCGGCGAAAAGGAACACAAAGGCGTGATCGGCAAGAACGTGCTCATGGCCAATCACTGGATTCAAGGCATCAACATTTTCAATAGTAACATATCGTACCCGCTGCTGATTGCCAACCCCCTCACCGGCCAACCCGCGTTAGCCACAGATGGCAAGCCGTCGTTCCGTTGTGCCGCCAGCGTCAAGCGGCACCGCTATGCCCTTGTCGAATTCGACGCCATGCCGCTTGAGGAGCAATGCGCCTTCTGGGCCGGTGTGATTGCGACGGGAACACTCCCTTTGCGCTCGCTGGTCTACTCGGGCAACAAGTCCCTTCACGGGCTGATTGAGATTGACGCGCCAGACCGCGCCCAATGGGACAAGCGAATGGAAATCCTGCTTTACGCCACCTGCCCCCCCAACGCCCCTAAAGACCGACAGGCCGACCGCGCCTGCCGCGACCCCAACCGCATGACCCGGCTTGCCGGATCTTGGCGACGGGACACAGGGAAACGGCAGAGGCTCGTCTGGTTGGCTGCTCCCCGACAGCCGACAACAATGAAATAACAGTTCCGAGCCTTACCGCACTGCCTTGGGCAGCAAAGTAGCGCGTTTTGATTACCGCGCAAAAGGAATGAGAGGCGGGATAGGCGGCACGTTCGGACGGCCAATGACAATGACGAGGTGCTTCAAAGCGATTGCGCGCGCTCCTGACGCGACTGCGGGCGATTGGCCGGGGGCAGGCTCGGTGCCGCTCAATGCCGAGGTGAACCGGCTGGAGAAGTTGACAGGTAAAGCAGCAAAGCCCCCGGCGACCGGTGGCGGCGGCGAAAAGAAATTCACTGCTGACGAATGGCTGGCCGAAGAGCTGAAGAAACAGGGTAAGTGAAGTCCGGACGCGCCGGACGTTAACCCCGAAAAGCGAGAAGGCGGCCCGACGGCCGCCTTTCAAGCATCGTTTGGCGAAAGTACAACCACGACCCTCGTTGACCGCACAACCCTCGTTCACCGCTCGGGTTACGGGGCGGACCAGATTTTGCGTTCTTGCGCGTCGAATATTCCCAGCGCGGACGATCCGTCGGCAGTCATACCCAGCACGGCGCGGGGTTTCCCTTGCGCGTCGAATATTGACAGCGCGGACGATCCGTCGGCAGTCACACCCAGCACGGCGCGGGGTTTCCCTTGCGCGTCGTTCATTCCCAGCCTGGGCGCTCCGTCGGCAGCCACACCCAGCACGGCACGGGGTTTCCCTTGCGCGTCGGACATTCCCAGCCTGGGCGCTCCGTCGGCAGCCACATGCAGCGAGGCGCGGAGTTCCCCTTGCGCGTCGTTCATTGCCAGCTCGGGCGTTCCGTCGGCAGCCACAGACAGCGAGGTGCGGGGTTTCCCTTGCGCGTCGGACATCCCCAGCGTGGGCCTTCCATCGGCAGCCACATGCAGCAAGGCGCGGAGTTTCCCTTGCGCGTCGGACATCCCCAGCGTGGGCCTTCCATCGGCAGCCACATGCAGCGAGGCGCGGAGTTCCCCTTGCACGTCGGACATTGACAGCTCGGGCGTTCCGTCGTCACCCACACCCAGCGAGGCGCGGGGTTTCCCTTGCGCGTCCACTACGACAAAGCGGCGGGCTTTGATTTCGCTATTGGCGGCGGTTAAGGTGTTGTATCCGCATCCCACAGCCACCAGCAGCAGGGCGGATAGCGTCCAGCGGTTGCGGCTTTTGGCGGCGACCAGGTCGTGTTCCAGTTTTCCAATGCGTTCTTCCGTCGTCATGGATTGCTTCCTTTCTTTTGTGGGCGGGGTATGCGCGTTAAGCGCAATCAACGGAATCGGAACGTGTTCGGGATAAGAGCAAAGTCTTCTTTGAAATATTTGCTTTCAATCACACGATGTAAAAGTTTTATTTCCACTTTCTTCCCTCTTCCGTAAAACGAAAACACATTGCCGCAAACGATTGGATTGTCGCCCATTTGCGTTGTGAATGATTTTTGGGTGTAAGACTTCCCGAAAAACATTTGTGAGACCGATAGAATTGTCATGTTTGAAACCGATTGCCATCTTTCCTGTTCTTGCTCGTCTAACTTCGCTTTTTCTTCACTTGATAGAGTCCGCAGATCACGCCCAAAATCAAACGTGTCTTCATAAATTGATATCAACACACGAGCATATTTGCTGTGCCCGCCTCGCGAGATGTAACCGAGTTGCTGGAAAACAATTGATGCTGATTGAACGCCTGACTGTGCTATGGTCATTTTCGCCATTTTCAACTGTTGTTCATCGGTACGCAGTTCCATTGACGGTGGAATATCAATCGTCGCTAAGTCGCCGATTGCATACCGTGTCCATCCAGAAGGTATACGACTATCTTGGGGATTCTGAACCTGAGTTACAGCATATTCTTCTGTCACATTGACGAAAGGCTGCATTTTGATAAGACGATGAACAACGCCGCACCCAAACATTATCAATAGTGTCAATATCGTTCCCGCAAGAATGTATTTCCTGTTGACCGATTTTCGTTTTTTCCTTTCTAAATTTGCGGTTCCATTAAAACTTTGCGGGAAAAGCATTTGCGCTTCTTTGTATTCTCTCCGCTTTTTCCAGACGTATGAGATTAGGGCAAACAAAACTACCCATCCGCAAACGACGCCCTTCGCTGGTGAATAGGTTTCATCAAAATAATTATTCAGATGCCAATGCCCAAATGCCTTATCAAAAACCATCAAGGAAGCACGAACAATCAAGATCCCCCAAACAACAGTTAGAAGCGCCACCGTATTGGTTGGCAATCGTTTTATTCGGTTTGCGAGAAAGATGAAACTTATACCGATGAGACCCCTTTGACAAAACCATAGATAATTTACGAGCTTGGTCTCTCCGCTCAAAACCACAACGGTGTCGCAAATCCAGTAGGCCACATAAAGCCAGCCAAAAAAAGAAATCCAGAATGAAATGCGTTTGGCGGAACGCTGAATAGCCGAGGCTGTTGGTTGTTCTTCGGGTGGCATAGTTTTTCCTTTTAACGGGTGATTGAAATGTCGGGTGTAATTTTTTCCCGAACGTCGGAGGCCAGACACGCGGCGAATGCCGCGTGTCTGAGCCGACTGGTTAGGATTTTTTACATCTGTCAGGGAGAATTACGAGGATAATGAGACCAATGATGCTGAGAAGACCAAGGAACCCCAGCCATTTTGAATGACCCTTCCCTGCTGCATAATTAAAGCATCCCCAGATAAAAAAAACAGCCCCAACAACGCCAAGGATTGGGGCGATTATGCCGATGTCTTGGGCCAACACTCTGGAAATGATTTGTAGTAGGATGCCGACACCGATTCCGATATTCGTTTTCTTTTTCTTTTCTTCGAGCATTTCGTTTTCTCCTTAGCGGTCACGTTGAGAATCACCGTTTTACGCCTACCGTTTGATACACAGCACTGGTGTTAGCCATCATGCTTAACGTTTGATCGCCCTAATTTTTTTCGCGCGCGCTTCGAGCTTTTCGGCGTCGTTCATCCGCCCCGTGTCTCGATAAAGCTTTGCCAGATTATTCAGGCTGTTGGCCACGTCGGGATGGTCGGGGCCAAGCGCTTTTTCCCTGATGGCCAGCGAACGCTTATAGAGCGGCTCGGCCTTGGCGTAGCCGCCTTGAGTATGGTAAAGATTTGCCAGATTATTCAGGCTCGTAGCCACGTTGGGATGGCCTGGCCCCAGCGCTTTTTCCGAGATGGCCAGCGAGCGCTTGAAGAGCGGCTCAGCCTTGGCGTAGTCGCCTTGGGCGTAGTAAAGCGCTGCCAGATTATTCAGGCTGTTGGTCACGTCGGTGGCGAGCCCTTTTTCCGAGATGGCCAGCGAGCGCTTGAAGAGCGGCTCGGCCTTTTCGTAGTCGCCTTGGGTGCGATAAAGATCTGCCAGATTATTCAGGCTGTTGGCCACGTCGGGATGGTCGGGGCCAAGCGCTTTTTCCCTGATGGCCAGCGAGCGCTTATAGAGCGGCTCGGCCTTGGCGTAGTCGCCTTGGGTGTTGAAAAGCGATGCCAGATTGTTCAGGCTGTTGGCCACGTCGGGATGGTCGGGGCCAAGCGCTTTTTCCCTGATGGCCAGCGAACGCTTATAGAGCGGCTCGGCCTTGGCGTAGCCGCCTTGAGTATGGTAAATCAATGCCAGATTGTTCAGGCTCGAGGCCACGTCAGGATGGTCGGGACCTACATTCGTTTGAGCGACTTCAAGTGCTTGCTTTGCGACGACAACAGCCCGAGCATAGTTGCCCTCAAAGTAAAGCATCTTGACTTCTATATCAAGATTGAACCACTCCATCCCTGCCCCTTGGGCTTGAGCAAGCACGGTTCTAGAAGTCAAAAAAATGAGCGTCGCTGTGATAATTCGGATTTTTTTCATGGTTTTCCCTTTTATGGAGGCGCAGATATCCGCCCGGATTACTGAAAGAAGAGCGCTGGCGTAAAAATAATGACGTTACTTTTTCTTAAAGAACCGTACTGCAAGCCTTACAAGCCATCTGACAAACAAAACTACGCCACACAAGATTACCAAAACTAAGACCGCGCCAACGTATTCCTCAAAACTTTCCGCTAGATTGTGGTTAGAATGCATGATGCTCCTTTTGCTTTCATTGAATGCACTTCATAAATCAAGAGGGCCTTACCCTCCTGCCGGGATCGTACACGCCACTGAAAAAGGCGGGGCGCGGACATCCAAGCTCATGCCCCCACCGAGGGACCGCTAAGA
>CAZQOE010000138.1:0-4892 GCA_964594935.1 uncultured Rhodospirillaceae bacterium
CCGCCGGATGTGCTGGTTTCCCCGCAAATGTCGCACATCGGCTTGATGGAATTTTATTTTTCCAGCCGCGCCGCGGAAAGCTTTATAAAACATCCGGTCTCTTTTATTAACGGCCTCGTGATTATCGTCTTTATCAACGACCAGACAATCATACCCTTCCTGCGCCAGATAGCCGGCGAAATTCCCGTCTTCTCCCCCCAAATCAATATACTTCGGTTTTGGAAGCTCGCCGGAAGACGACGATGTGCCGCATAAGCTTTCGTTGCATTGACGCCAGGCAGAATAAAGCGCTCTGGCTTGTGCCACAGTCCACATCACGCAATGAGGCTCGTCACCTCTAAAAACTGGCTTAGGACGCATTATATTTCCGCAAAATAGGCATGTTGTAATGCAGCTATTTTACACGAAAACGCGCCCGAACACTTTGGTTAATATAGTTTCGCGTTATCGAATACAGACTTATTCATTAATGACCCCGGTCTCCACCCACCATTTTTGCCGCATAACCCGAATTTGATGAGCCGCCGATTTGGCAGACGTTTCATCGGGAAAAATGCCGAAGCACGTGGCGCCGCTACCCGACATCCGCGCCAACAAGCATTCGCCCGACGCTTCGAGGACAGAGATTATTTCCGCGATTTCCGGCATCAACTTGCAGGCGGGCGCGTACAAATCGTTCCCGCGAAGCTTAAGCGCCGCCACAAATTCGCCCAAAGTCTCCGGCGTGTTTTCCAAACGCGACAGGGGCGAGAATTTATATCCGCCGTCGCGGAATTCCTTGTAAACGGCGGGCGTCGCAAGTCCCTTGCCGGGATTGACCAGTATAACGTCCGCGCGCGGCATCTTGGGCGAGGGCAAAGCGCCCGCCGCCGTCATATAAGTGTTTTCGATGCGTACGCAAACCGGCACGTCCTGCCCGTGCTTTGACGCCGCCTGCATGATGTGCGGATCGTCAGCCGTCAATCCCCATAATCTCGCCAAGGCCCGCAACGCGGCGGCGGCGTCGCTCGACCCTCCGCCGATGCCCGAAGCCACGGGAAGATTTTTCACAAGCACCATGTGCGCATCAAGCTTATGGCCCATGATTTCGGCCAAAGAGTCCGCTGCTTTGACGGCCAGGTTATTTTCTTTATCTTCGTTTTCAAGCGCGGCTGCTTGCGGCCCCGTTATCTCGAAACGAAAACCCTTGTCCGCGCGCACGGCGACTTCGTCGCCGACGGATGAGAACGCCACAAGGCTGTCGAGATCGTGATAGCCGTTGGGCTGCCTTCCGGTAATGTGCAGATAAAGGTTCAGCTTGGCCGGAGCGAATTCGCGTATAAGGGTCATATCGCCTTTTTACGCGAATTAATCGCCGAGCGAAAGCCTGAAAGAGGCGGGAAGCCCCCTCGGTTTTTGTCCGACAAGAAACACGGGCGCGCCGACGACCGGAAGCTTCCCTTCCTTGGCAAATTCGGGAAGCGTTTCTCCGGGCCTTAAACGCACGTTCGCGATGACGGGAACATCCCGCCCGTCCGCAAGCCTCGAGCTCGACCGCGCCGCAAGGACGCTCGTCCCCAAAGGCACGGCAAAAAACGTCCTTGCCGCCAAAGCCTTATGAAATTTTCCGAACTTAATATCGTTCTTCCCGACCTGAATGGCCGCCTCTCCGAAAGCGAAATAAATCGCCCTTGTTCTTTTCGCGCGCTCCTCCAACGGCATCTTTCTGTCTTCAGAAGTAAGAAGCCGGCGCTTAAGCAACGCTTCGTCGTTCTTGGAAAGAATGATTTTTATGTTGCCGAAATTATCGACCTCCATCACATGGGTCACGTCGGGGATGGACGGAACGATTTCGCCGATATTTTCGATGCGCTCCAGCTTTCTTTCCGCAACAAGCCTGTCGCGTTTATCGGGATCGGAGAACAAAACCGCATGCTGGGGCAAAACCTCCAGCGACCGAAACTGGCTCAGCAAATGATTGGTGTTCGTCAGCCGGTAAAGATTTTGGATAAGAGGCTTGATGTACGAAAACTCGAAACCGTTGGATGTGCCGCAAACGACGACGCCTTTGCCCAGATCGGCGCAAAAAAAGTCGTTGCGGATATTATCCTTCGTCCCCTCTTTTTTGTCGGGCGGGGCGTAATTGACCGCGACGATCAACCGTTCCGGCCTTTGGCTGTTCGTGACGATTTCCGAAACCTCGACGCCCGCGGCGATAGAATTATATGCCGGAAAAAGCATAAAATTTGGCGCTAGATTTTGCGCGCTCATGTGCTTCACGACGGCCGAATGTATCTTGATCTCCGCCGCGCGGTCGGTCGTGTCGGTTACCTGATAATAGGCGGTTCCAAAATTATTGCTTGCCGTCATTTCTTTCTCCTTTTCAACACGTAAGTCACGCCACCACGCACGATTGGCAGTCCCTTATGCAAACCCTTTTTCCCAAGCAAGGTTCTTTCGGTTCTTCAAACGACGTTTTTTTGTGAATTTCCGCATCCATGCTCTCAAAACTTGAGGAACCGGGCGCGACAAATTTTTCAGGGCGCGTAGCAACAAGAAGCGAAATTTTTTCAAACTCCCTATTGACTTTATTGATCGCCCCCTCGGAATAAAACTGCACATGCATAACGTTCATATAATATGAATCCGGCTTAAAGCTTTTGGGCTTCTGGTCTGCGATGATTTTCGCAATCTGGCCGATCTCGTCAAACTTGGCCTGCACTTCATTCGAATATTCCGGTACCTCGCAAGCCGCCGCTTCACGCATCTGCCCGAAAGAATTCTCAGGCTTTTGCGCCGAAAGAATGTCCCTGATTTCAGAACAAACATTTTTGGCCGTATTCGTTTTCAAATGAATGTACAGATCGTAAGCCATCGCCCCCTCCTTCACCCGGCATCGCTTAAAAGGCGCGACGCCAAAGCCACAAAAACCGGAAGAATCCGGCACGGACAATGTGGAAATGAGGGGAATAAAAAAACCTCGCACACCACGATTACCCGTCAGGGATCACAGTGCGGAGGCTTACGCCTTCAAGGCTGTGACGCTTTAGCTATTGGTAACGCGGCAGCAAGCTATCCTGTCAAATCCCGCGGACCGGCCCGAAAGCCGATCTAGTCTTTTAGGTAGAGCAAATTTTTGCTATTTTGTCAAGCGGTTAGACACAACCTTTGCCCTCAAGACGATTGAAGGGGCCACAATTCTATAAAACACATCGTCACACCACCGAAAGCCGGTGTCCAGATTGAAAACTTTTGTTTTTTTGTTTGTCGGAAGACCAATTTGCAGCCCGGCTTCATGCGAAGGATTATTTTGTCAGCGCATCCCTAAAGTCCAAAGTATAATCCTTCACGCCCGCCCCCACATCGACCTGCTGGAACCCCGTTGTCTGGAGCTTGCGCGCCGCGCAATCGTCACCCTCGACGCGAAAGGCCTTGGTATCCGAGCAAAGAGAATATTTTCCGGACCATTCCGTCGGCGGCGCGTCCTTGATGACTTTCGTCAACGCCCGCCCGTAATAATAATAGAACCGCTGGGACAAAGGCTCGGAATAAACGCGCGCGCATTGCCCGGGTTGAATGACCCACCAGCCTTCCGAAATCCAGTTGTCGTCTTTGTCCGTCGCTTCGCCGCGATAGCCTACCGCCGCCTCGATGGCTCCGGACGTTTTGTTGCAAAACGACAGCGCCGCAAGGGCAGCGCGTGGACTTCCAAAAACAACGACAAGCGCCGCAAGGGCTAAAACCTGAAACCTAAAGATATGAAAACGCTTCATGGCTCTAAAGAAGACTGAACAGATTCGACGACACACTCTGATTTATCATATCCCGCTTAGTCCGTAAACGGATCCTTCATCAAAATGGTGTCATCCCGTTCCGGACTCGTCGAAAGCAGAATGACCGGCGCTTCAATCATCTCTTCGATCCGGCGAATATACTTCAGCGCCTGCGCGGGCAAGTCCGACCATTTGCGTATGCCGTGCGTATTGCAATTCCATCCTTCAAAAACGTCATAAACGGGTTCAATCGCGGCCTGCGCCTGCTGCCCCGCAGGAAGATGATCGATGATTTTGTCGCCAAGCTTGTAGGCGCGGCAAATTTTAAGCTCCTTGAAAGCGTCCAAAATATCCAGTTTCGTCAACGCGATGCCGTCGATGCCGCCGGTCTTCACCGCCTGCCGCACGGCCACGGCATCAAGCCAGCCGCAACGGCGCTTGCGCCCCGTCACCGTGCCGAATTCCTTGCCGCGCGTGCCAAGCAACTCGCCGTCCTCGCCCTTGTCTTCGGTCGGAAACGGCCCCGCGCCGACGCGCGTCGCATAGGCCTTGCAAATACCCACGACGCGCCCGACGGTCCTCGCGCCGACGCCTGAACCGACGGCGGCGTTGGCGGCCACGGTATTGCTCGACGTCACGAAAGGATATGTCCCGTGATCGACGTCGAGCAACGCGCCCTGCGCGCCTTCGAACAGCATCAACTTGCCCTGCTTGCGCGCTTCCTCAAGCCGCGACCAGACGACGCCGACATAAGGCAGGATTTTCGGCGCGATTTCCATAAGCTGCTTGTAAAGGGATCCTTCCTCGAACGTCTCGACGCCAAGCCCCTGCAGCAAGGCGTTGTGATAATGAAGAAGGGAATCGATTTTCTTCCGCAAAATGTCGGGCTCGGCCAGATCGCAAACCCGTATTCCGCGCCGTGCGACTTTGTCTTCGTAAGCGGGGCCGATGCCGCGCCCCGTCGTGCCGATTTTCGCGTCGCCGCGCGCCGCTTCGCGCGCGCGATCCAACGCGCCGTGAACGGGCAGAATGATGGGGCAGTTCTCGGCGATAAGAAGATTTTTGGGGGAAATGTCGATGCCCTGCTTTTTCAGGCCGTCGATTTCCGAAAGCAGATGCCACAAATCGATGACGACGCCG
>CAZQOE010000139.1:0-4885 GCA_964594935.1 uncultured Rhodospirillaceae bacterium
GAGCTTGAGGCCGTAGCCGCCAAGTATTCCGTTGCCGTCACGTCTGCCATGATGGCGCTTATGAACCCCGCAGATCCGGCAGACCCGATCGCGGCCCAATTCGTCCCGTCCGCGAAGGAACTCGAGGCTCATTCAGACGAATTCGAAGACCCCATTGGCGACAAATCGCACAGCCCCATCGAAGGTATCGTTCATCGCTATCCCGACCGCGTGCTTCTGAAGCTTCTTCACACATGCCCCGTCTATTGCCGCTTCTGCTTCCGCCGCGAACAGGTCGGAAATCAAGGCAGGGTGCTTTCGCCGGACGAGGCGGAAAAAGCTTTTGCCTATATCCGCCGGCATCCCGAAATCTGGGAAGTCGTTTTATCCGGCGGCGATCCCTTCGTTCTGTCGGACAGGCGTCTGGCGGAAGTCATTGGCGAACTGAATGCCATCGAACACGTAAAAGTCATACGCATCCACACGCGCATGCCGATTGTCGATCCCTCGCGCGTGACGGCGGAACTTGCGTCCGCGCTGCGGGGGAAAAAGCCCGTTTATATCCTTATCCATTGCAATCATGCGCGCGAACTGACGTCCGAAGCGCGCGCGGCCTGCGTCCTTTTGGCCGACGCGGGTTTTGCGTTGCTGTCGCAAAGCGTCCTTCTGCGTGGCGTGAACGATACGGAAGAAAGCCTGACGGCTCTTATGCGCGCGCTCGTCGAAAGCCGCATCACGCCCCATTATCTGCATCACGCCGACATGGCGCGGGGCACGAGTCATTTCCGCGTGCCGATTGCCGAAGGGCAGAAGCTTCTTCATGCGATGCGCGGCAAAGTGTCGGGGTTATGCCAGCCGACCTATGTCCTCGATATCCCGGGCGGCCACGGCAAAATGCCGATAGGCCCCGTCTTCGCCATGGACAACGGCGACGGCTGGATTGTCGAGGATTTCTGCGGACAAACGCATAAGTATAAATAAGCTTTTTATCCTGGACGATTTTGAGAACCAACGAGCATGTTTGTTGAAAGACCGCTTGGCCTAACCGGTTTCTCGAAGCCATAATATTCAAGGACGTGCTCAGGGATTGCTTTGGGCTCGGCGGCATATTCAGGGCGGGCGTTTTCCCAACGGAATATACCCTTTTGAACAAGGGAAGATACTTCTTCCCGAGTCCAGCCTAGGCCTATGCCGTCGATGTAAGGTTTGTTTTCCGGGTTAATTTTTTTGTGAAGAGTATCCGCATCGGTCGTGAATACTTGGACGCCGTTGCGAAGAAGGTCGTTGTTACGAAGAACGTCAACCTTAAGCGCCATGACGGTTTCTTTGGATCCCCATTCTGCAGGATTGCTGGTTGGCGAAAATTTTTCTATAGGAACATGGGCGATATAAGTGAATCCACGGCTGATTTTTCTAAAATAATCCTTATCGCTAAAATCAACACCCATGACGATAGAAGAAAAATAAACATCCTTATTTATAAAACAATGAGAGACCACGCTTCCGCTGGTAGCCATTTGTTTAAATCCATAAGTTGCCGCATGCCAATAATAGGGGGAGGCATAAACTTGGTATCCGCGATCATCGAATTTTGGCTGCGAAGGCGAACGGGCAATGGTGTCGCCGGCTTTTAAAGTATAAGCGCTTCCGCGAAATAAGACCGGCAAAATGGATTTGAAATACATCTGTAAGTTATATCATATTTTAAGCGGCCTCTTAATACTTTCAAGGCCTAGAGGGTTGCGTTACATGAAAAAAGAAAGGGTTACTTAAACTTATTACTGCGGTTAAACCCGTTCGGCGCTATGCGTCCGGCTTGGGCGCGTTCGCCTTTCCAATTGCGAAGGTCGGTTTCGGTGCGCGAGCGGTCGCCCGCTTGCCATGTCAGGCCGTCCTTGTAAACGAAGGTTTTGACGTCCGATAGGTTCCCGCCGCTGTATTTTTGCAAGATCACGCCCCGTCCGCGCGCCATTTCCGGCAATTCGGCGACGGGGAACAACAACATTTTGCGGTTGGTTCCGACGACGGCAATCGTGTCGCCCGCGACGGGGGCAAAAGCGGCCGCTTTGGTTTCTTCGTTTACGTTCAAAATCTGTTTGCCGTTTTTGGTCTGGGCCAAAACGTCCTCGGCCTTCACGATAAAGCCGCGCCCGTCGCCCGAAGCCACGACGAACTTCTGCTCGGGCGCGAATTTTGTCATGCCGAGGATATCGTCTTCGTTCGGCAAGTCGGTCATCAGGCGCACCGGTTCGCCAAAGCCGCGCCCGGGCGGCAATTTATCGCCCGAAAGCGTGTAGAAACGCCCGTTGCTGGCGAATAGAAGGAATTTGTCCGTCGTTTCGCCGTTAAGGATAAAGCCTTCTTCGTCGCCTTCCTTGTATTTGATCTGGGCGCGTTGCGCGGGGTCGTCCGCAATGTGCCCGCGCAAGGCCCGTATCCACCCCATCTTCGAACAAACGACGGTGATGTCCTCGCGCTCGATGACGGCTTCAACCGGAACGGTCAATTCTGCAGGAGCGTCGCCGATGATCGTACGCCGCGCACCGAGCTTCGTGTTTTTGCCGAAGCGTTTTTTAAGTTCCGCGATTTCGGCGTCGATGTGCTGCCAGCGCACGTCTTCGTTTTTCAGAAGTTTCTTAAGCCCCGCCTGTTTTTCGGCGAGTTGTTTTTGCTCGCCCTTGATCTGCATCTCTTCCAGCTTGCGCAAGCTGCGCAACCGCATGTTCAAAATCGCCTCGGCCTGCGCGTCGGTCAGTTTGAAAGTCTTCATCAAAACGGGCTTGGGCTCGTCTTCGTGCCGGATGATCTTGATGACCTTGTCGAGGTTCAAAAACGCGATCAAATACCCGCCCAACACTTCAAGCCGCGCCTCGATTTGCGCCAACTCATAGGTCGACCGGCGGATAAGCACGTCCTGCCGATGGGCAAGATAAGCCCTTAAAACATCGCGCAAATCCATGACGCGGGGAACGCAATCCTTGTCCAGCACGTTCATGTTAAGCGAAATGCGCGTCTCAAGATCGCATTGGCGGAAAAGGGATTCCATCAACACGGCGGGATCGACGTTGCGGCTTTTCGGAGTCAGCACGATGCGCACGTCGTCGGCGGATTCGTCCACCACGTCGTCCAGCAACGGGATTTTGTGGGCCTGCAAAAGCTCGGCCATTTTCTCGATAAGCCGCGACTTCTGCACCTGAAACGGAATTTCGGTCACGATGACCTGCCACATGCCTTGGCGCAGGTCTTCTTTGTGCCACTTGGCGCGCAGGCGGAAAGACCCTTTGCCCGTGCGGTAGGATTCGACAATGGACTCGCGGCTTTCGACCAATTCGCCACCGGTCGGAAAATCGGGGCCGGGAATAAAGCTGACAAGCTTGTCGATGCCCGCGTTCGGCGTATGGATAAGGTGCCGCAACGCGTCGCAGATTTCCGAAACGTTATGCGGCGGAATGCTGGTCGCCATGCCCACGGCGATGCCGTTGGTGCCGTTGGCCAGCAAATTGGGGAACGCTGCGGGCAAAACGACGGGTTCGGTCTCGCTGCCGTCATAGGTCGGGCGAAAATCGACCGCGTTCTCGTCGATGCCTTCCAGCAGAAGCAAAGCGACGTCGGTCAACCGCGCTTCGGTGTATCGCATGGCGGCGGCGCTGTCGCCGTCGATGTTGCCGAAATTGCCTTGGCCTTCGACCAAGGGATAACGTTGGCTGAAATCCTGCGCCAAACGAACCATGGCTTCGTACACGGCCGTGTCGCCGTGCGGGTGGAATTTACCGATGACGTCGCCAACAACACGCGCCGATTTTTTGGGCGGCAAAGACGGCTCAAGCTTCAACCCGCGCATGGCGTACATCAAGCGCCGATGCACCGGCTTCATGCCGTCGCGTACGTCGGGCAGGGCGCGGTCCATAATCGTGGACAGGGCATAGGATAAATAGCGTTCCGACAAAGCCTCGCGCAAAGGCTTGTCCATAATGTCCTGAGGGGGCTTGGGCGGCAGGCTTTTGAGTGAAGTTTTTGTCATGCGCTTGGGTTATCAGCAAATTTGATTCTGTGAAAGCATTTTACCTTATTTTTTTGCAAATTTACGTGTCCGAATGCTACGATGAAACGAAATTAACTTTATGAGGCAAGTTATGGGTGAGGCCCAAAAGGGATATTACGGCCGGTTCGGCGGGATGTTTATTCCCGAAGTTCTCAGGACGAATTTTGACGAGCTGATCCGCGCCTTTTACGAAGCGAAGGACGATCCATATTTTTGGGCCGAATACGGGGCCTTGATGAGGTCGTACTCATGCCGCCCGACTCCGCTGACGTATGCCAAAAATCTAACCGCTTTTCTGGACGGTGCGCGGATTTACATCAAACGCGAGGATCTCAATCACACCGGCGCGCATAAAATCAACAACGTTATGGGGCAGGGCCTGTTGACCAAGCGCATGGGCAAGAAGCGCGTGATAGCGGAAACCGGCGCGGGCCAGCACGGCGTGGCCACGGCGACGATGGCGGCGAAGTTCGGCTTCGAGTGCGAGATTTATATGGGCGAAGTCGACGTCAAGCGCCAACGCCCCAACGTCTTTTGGATGGAAAAGCTCGGAGCCAAGGTCAATGTCGTGAAAGACGGTACCAGAGTATTAAAAGACGCCATCAACGCCGCTTTCCGCGATTGGGCGGGCAGCATGGAAACGACGCATTACGTGCTGGGCACGGCGTGCGGCCCCCATCCTTTCCCCGAAATGGTCGCATGGTTTCAGTCCATCATCGGCAAGGAAGCCAAGAAGCAAATGTTGGCCGAGACTGGAAATCTGCCGAACAGGATTTACGCGTGCGTGGGCGGCGGGTCGAATGCGCTGGGCATGTTCACGGAATTTTTCGGCGACAAGTCGATCGAGCTTGTCGGCGTCGAAGC
>CAZQOE010000140.1:0-4834 GCA_964594935.1 uncultured Rhodospirillaceae bacterium
CCTTCCTATGGATATTTTGATGTCCGGGATTCAAAACTCGGATTGCGGCGACCGAACCAAGCGGTATATCCGTGGCGAATATCCGGGATCGCCCCTTAAATACAAGCGGATTACGCCCGCATCAGAAACCCTTGACGCTTTTGGCGTTGTGACCAACGGCCAATTCCTCGGCGATAGCGAGTTTTTCCGCATCTATGCCCCGGATGTCATTCCCGTCGCCGAGGCGCTTCTCAAGATATCCGAAGAAGGCTGCATCAAGGACTTACGCGCCGCGAATGAAATCGGGTACGATCCGTACCTTAATGTTCCCATGGATCTTAGCGAGCTTAAGATTGTTCCTTTGTTGAAATGCATTGTGAAAAATTCCGCTTATTTCAACAGCTCTCCCAAAACCCTGTCTTGGCACGAAGCCGGAAGGCAATTGAGAAGCAGGCTTCCCAGCAATAACATCTTTGCGAACGGCGTGTTGCCCTCAAGGAAATCCGGCAACGGGGCCGGAGGCCTTTTGAATCACAACGGACATCTTGCCGTTTGCTCCAAACAATGAGATGTGGCATTGATTTTTGGCAACGTTTTTTCCAAAAATCAAAAGGCTGTTTTTCGTGTTAGCGCGCGTTTTCTTTTTTGCTTTCCTTTTTCTCGGGCTTTCCGCTCCATCCGCGCGCGCGGCGTCGTTTGTCGAGTGTGCGGTGCAGGCGTTACAGGGAGAGAAGGCGCAAAGCGTTCCTCCGCCCGCGTCATCCGAAGTCGCTTTTTCGCCGAACGGCGGCGCGACGGATTTGGTGGTTAAAGCCATCGCGTCGGCCAAGCAAAGCATCCACGTCGCGGCTTATTCTTTCACCTCGCGCCCTATCGCCAAGGCTCTTATCGCGGCGCATCAGGCGGGAGTCGACGTCAGCGTCATCGTCGATCACGGACAAATCGAAAAAGAGAGCCATTCGGTTATCGACGCGCTGGTCGCGGAAAAAATTTCCGTCCGCGCCGACATCGTCCACACCTTGCAACACGACAAATACATGGTTATCGACGGCAAGACGGTCGAGACGGGATCGTTTAACTATTCCGCCGCGGCCGAGCATAACAACGCCGAAAACGTCATCGTCCTGTGGGAAAGCCCCAGATTAGCCGCCGCCTATACGGAAGACTGGCAAAGGCTTTGGGATCGGGCGGAACCGTATAACAAGCAGTAATAACGGCTTGATTGCCGCCGACTAACCAATTATTAGCTTACTTTTGAGATACTCATCTGCGAGCGCCCATAGCTCAGTTGGATAGAGCAGCCGCCTTCTAAGCGGCAGGTCAGCAGTTCGAATCTGCTTGGGCGCGCCACTCAACAAACATTTAACTGAAGGAGCCGCTAGCCTAGTTGCGGGCTCGGGGCTTGCAGTTTTTTTGCCCGATTAATGAGCTTGACGTCTTCTTTAAGACTAAAGTCATTAAAATCGTTCATCCAGCCATTCGTTGTGAATTTATCTCTAATTGTGTCCGCACGATTAAGCAGCTCGTTTAATTCTTCCGGGCTTTTTTGGGATAATTCTTCGGCTGTAGGAATTTCCGTCAGTCTACGAAACACAGTTGCGGTGGGCATGGTCGCCTCCATAATGGGTTTTGTAATGGGAGCATCCTAGCACCGAGGCGGCACCCTGCCCAATATTTTCAGGGACGCGGGATTAACGCTATTAATCATTTCGCGATAATATTTAACCGACAGTTTTGGCTGATCCTTGAAATGGTTGGGGGATCCGCCTTCGCTGCAAAGCAGCTACGGCGCGACGAGGGGAATGCCGGTTTGATTATGCTTTAACGAATTTATCCGACTTACACTTTTTGCTTATTTTACCCTGCCTCAATGCAGTATGGCCCATCCGGAGCCACTTCGGGCCTATGACCTGTGAACCGAAAGGAGCTGCGGGTATCGCAGAGAGCGCTCGGAACGCGGCATAGACAAACATCGTCGTCTCTTAAGTTCTTCGTCAACGCATGGGTCGCACAGCCTTTCCTCCCCTTACAAACGCAGCCTCACCACGAGGCCGCGATTTGGCCTGTATAGGACAAAACCGTCTAGATGTCAAGGAAAAAACACATTAAATATGGGTTTTTTCTTTTGCGAAGGGATTCAAGGGGATGGGCGAAGAAAGCGCAAAGAGCGCTCATCTAGTGAGGCAACGCCATACCGAAATCGTTAAGAGTTTTGGGAGTTTTTGCCACCGTAGTGTTTAAAAAAACGGCGGATCCATGAAATAACCCGAGCGCTGTCGTTCGGTTTGTTCAAAGAGGCGAGAGTTTCGTCCAAAAGAGCCTGCGGAAATTTAGGCATGTTAGGCAGATGAAGAAGGGCTTCGACGTAGGCAGGAGAAAATTCCGGGTGGGCCTGAAACGACAGGATTGGGGCTTGCGTGTAAGCCAATCCGGCGAACGGCGCAAAGGGGCTCGACAATATCACGTCAGCGTGGGGCGGTGCTGCAATTACTTGGTCTTCATGAAAAGCCATCAACGAAACCGAAGATATTTCGTCCATCCAAGGCCGGGTATTTGAAACATTATAGGCATGAAGGCCGATGCCCCAGCCATTGGGGCTTTTTTCGACGCGCCCGCCAAGCGCGTGGGCTATAAGTTGATGACCAAAACAAATGCCGACGGTAGGGATTTTTTGATCGATTGCCGCGTGCGCAAAATCTTCCAAGGGTTTGATCCATGGCAGAGGATCGTAAACGGCATCGTCTGCGCCGCTGATAAGATATCCATCGAATTCGCCGACCGCCTTGGGCAATTCGTTGAAGATGGCGTCGAAGCGGACGGACTCGAATTCGTTTCCCAGTATGCTTTCGCGGAATACGTTTGCATATCCGCCGAAACGCGCCCGCATTTCTGGGGATTTGCTTTTCACCAAATTGAGTATGCCGATGCGCATCGTTCTCGCCCTTCTTCTAGATAGAATCGAATGAAGAGCTTAACAGACTGCGATTTATGTCAGTACTTTTTGGTGTGGCCGGCTGAGCTGTTCGCAAGGTAAGGTAAAAACAATGAAATTGGGGGTTCTTCTTTTGTGAGGGGATTCATGGGGATGGGGGCGGGAAGACGCCAATCTAGCAAGGCAATACCGGGATTAAGTATTGTGTACCCAGAAATTATCTCTATTATTATTTTTGTGAGGATAACGAATGGGTAACGATTTGAATCCAACAGACGATATCGAGATGGATACAGTCACCGTTCTGTCGGATGAAGCCGTCGAACGCTTGCTTCTATGGATGGGAGATATGGGCAAACAGGGTAGATTTATTGAGCCCAAAGAATTCATGAATGCTCGCGGACTTTCCCGCTATAAAGCCCTTTCTGCTCCACCGGCTCCTGGCGGTTAGTTATATATTTTTCTACACTCCCTGTTGCCCCTTTAAACAACGGTTTATGTTTATCACGGATAGGCCAACTGGATTCCGGATAAATTCGCATTTTGCGAAAAGCAAAAAGCGAATTTTCCGGAATGACGAAAAAAACAAAAGATTGCAATCTGGACACCGGCTTTCCGCCTTCGCTTCGCTATGGCTCGACAGGTCGCCGGTGTGACGATTTTGTTTTGCCGGGAAGAAATCCAATGGCGAATGGTGCGTTTGCGGAAATGCCAACTGGGTTCCGGACAAATTCGCATTTTGCGAAGAGCAAAAAGCGAATTTTCCGGAATGACGAAAGGGGGAAAGACCACCTCACCCGTCTTCGCTGCGCTACGACGCGGCAGGCCCCTCTCTCTTCCGCAAGCGGCGGAGAGGGAAAGCGCGGAAAGACCCGAAGAGCTTCAATTATATATTAAACATAACGGGTTAATTGCCATTCAATGAAAGCATTAGTGTCTTATTGCCGCTTGAGATTCTAGCTCAACAAGCGTAAAATTCAGCCGACTTGGAGGTAATATGCTGCCAGGATTGACGATAGATCAAAACACGATAAACGCAGCCGAAATTCTTTTCGGCGCTGCGGCGCTAGCTGTGACAAGCTGGTACGTAGGCGGAAAGTATAGCAATTACGTCGATCTTCAAGATATGCTTCCTCCATCAAATGCACCGCAAAATTTTTTGAAATATCTTGTAGGCATTCATAGTGCGCCCGCCAGATGTGATCACCCATAATTATGCGTGCAAAAATTCCCTGTATTTTTCAACGGTAGTGAATATCGGCCTTGCAATAGGTTCGGCGTTTTGGGCTTTCTCAGCAAGCGATAAGTCAAGTCTGTTGTGTTCGGTAATTATTTCTTCGCCAACTTTCTTCCCTTTACTGAAATGAAAACCTAATCCAAGCGCCGCCACACTCAAGGCCGTAATTGGGGGTATCCAATCATTTATTCCCGGTATCAATTTAACAACATTTCCCGCTGCATTTGGAAAAAGAAACGCATAAGAAAACAAGGCAGCAAAATTGACGATTTTCTTTTCGATTTCCTGAATTCTTTCCCTGCGCTGCGCATCTACTCTGGCATAATAATAACGAAGCTCTGAAATATGCTTTGTGCATTCGGCGCGAGCCCTCTGCCACTCTTTTCTCGTGCATGATTTATCGGCAAACCTGATAACATCCAAAGAATCACGAAGATCCACAACGTCGTGTTCGTGAACACTTAAATAACATTGTAAATATTTCATCTGTCCTAGTGTTTGTGTTTCTTCAAAAGAAGAACGAACATTATTATAAACGAGCTTTAGCTGATCGTTTTTTTCTTTCAGAAGAGTTTTGGCTTCTGAAAAAGTCCGAACCGTATAATTTCTGGCGCGTATGGCTGTCATAATTTCGTTCTGCAAAAAAATTCTTTAAGTAATATAATTATTCTAAAGAACGACATTGA
>CAZQOE010000141.1:0-4796 GCA_964594935.1 uncultured Rhodospirillaceae bacterium
GATGGCGAGGATGATCTTTTATTTTCCAAAACGGCGGACTATGGTGCGTCGCTTGGAAAAGGGCCGGATTAGCTTCCGCCTTCGCCCTTCGGGCTACGGCGCGACAGGCAGGAGTAGGGAATAATGTTTGGTATGCCGATTTAGCTCAGGGGTAGAGCAGCGGTTTTGTAAACCGAAGGTCGGGGGTTCAAATCCCTCAATCGGCACCAGTTTGAAGTTTCTCTAACTTTTTATGTGCGGGGAGAACCCAGATGATTTGCACGCCAAACCACCATCTTCAAAATAACAGAGCATCGGGCAATCGCGGTTTTACGATGACCGAATTGGCGATTGTTCTTGGCATTGTTGGGGTTGTTCTTGGCGCCATCTGGGTCGCGTCGGCAACTCTTTATCAACGGTACAGAGTCAATAAAGCCGTGTTTCAGATTACCTCTATCGTGAATAATATGCGGGCCCTCTACAAGGATAGGCCGGCATTTGATAGCGGCGTATTGACAACCGATCTGGTTGCCTTGAATGTTTTTCCGTCCGATATGATTGCTAACGGCCTTCCCCAAAATCCGTGGGGAGCGACCTGCGATTCGATGTTTGGTTCTGCACTCTGCGACCCTGTGATGCGTACTGTCGGTGCTGGCGTCGACGTGGCGGTTATGCCCTTCGTGGGATCGGGTTACGGGGGCGGTGGCGTAGCAGGTTTGTGGCCAAACCCGAATGTCCTTGAGATTGGTTATTGGGGATTACCCAGAGAAGCCAGCATCGGAATCTTGTCCCGTTTTACCGGAGCAAACGCCAGCGATGACGTTGTTTTTGCCTACTGCGACGGGGCAGGAGTATTGTTTTTAACGCCAGCAACCGTAACTCCTGCCCAGCTCGTGAACTGTATTGGCAATACTGTTCTGTACTTCAGAAAATAAAAGTTTTCGTCTTTATCCCAGATTTTTTCTTATCTGCCTGAGATGCGGGGGTTCCTTGTAAACGGCGCGCAAAGGCCTGTCCCCCGTGATAAGCGGGACGTTGGTATATCGGGCCAAGTCGCGGCTGTTCGTTGTATCGTAATGTTCAATAAGTAAATCGCCTTTGGTTCCACCTCCGGCGTTTAGCGGAGAGCGGACTCTTATGTCGAAATCATAGCCATATTGTGTTCTTTCATTAGCCTGATATGGATGGCCAAATAGCTTATCTTTTTCATCGTGGCGTTTATCGACATAAACAAACATTTTGTTGTCATGCATTAAATCGGGGGAAATCAGGCGCAACGGAAGTTCGATGACGTCTTCGGGCTGCGCGTTGGCGTAAAGCGGTTCGGTTCCCTTATAATCCGCGCGCAGCCATGTTTGGACTGGCGGGGGCGCATAGGCGTTGACGAGGACGTTCGTTCCCTTCATTTGATTCTGCATAAGGGCGGTTAGGTTCGTCAGATCGCTTTTGCTGACGATGTAAGCGCCGATATTGAGGTCGTTACGCCCCACGACCGAGGAGCTTGTGGCGACGATTCTTCCTGCGTCCGATTTCTTCAGATAGGGATGTAGAACCTGAAACAACTCCAAATGGCTAAGGGCGTTAAGCTGCATTAAATCGCGGTATTCGCTTACAGGCGTCGAAATCAGGTCTTTGGCTGTCGCAAAGTCGCAAATTTTTTGAGCGCCGGCGTTCATGACGTAAGCGTCTATTTTACAGAACCTTTCGCAAACCTCGGTCAGGGCTGCTTTGAATTTCTTCGTGACCGGCTTCATGAGATCGCACTTGAGGCCGATGAATTGGGGGCCAAATCCTTTAAATTTCTTCAGTTTTTCTTCTTGAAGGCCGATCGCAATGACCGTGCCTCCGTAACAGGACATAATGGCTTCGGAAAGAGTTCCGCCAATTCCGTTTGCGCCGCCCGTAACAAGAACAACGCGGCCCTCGAGGTTAATTGACGAAGCAACGGAGGTCATGCCGATTTCGCGGCTGAGTTTGGTGTAATATGCTGTTTCGCTTGTCATGAATGCCCCGTCAAAAAATGTATAAAATATCGAGTCCGACGTTCGCATTATTGGCAAGATAAGGTTCGGGAAGCAAGGATGCGATTGCTTTCATGGGCCGTCGATGGGGGTGGCTGTTATGGTAAATATGCTTTAGGTTTTGTTTGCGGGGTGCGGTTTTCCAGCTCTTTTACGAAAGTTCGGCGCATGAAGGCGGGCAGGTTCATTTTTTCTCTTCCATTCGGGGCCGTTGTTTGCGGCCTGATCGAGAGGCTTTTTCGCCTCAAGCGGCGGTTGCCGCTGTTTTCGCTTATCGGCGACATCATCCTTAAGGAAGGGCCGATAACGGTCGAACGCTATATGGACATCGTCCTTCAACATCCCGTGCACGGCTACTACCGGACGGGCGATCCTATCGGACAGGGGCGGGATTTCGGCACGGCTCCCGAAGTCAGCCAGATGTTCGGCGAGATTATCGGCTTCTGGTGCCTTGATACCTGGCAGAAAATGGGAAAGCCCGATCCCTTCGTTTTGTTGGAGCTTGGGCCCGGGCACGGCACGCTGCTGAACGACTTTCTTCGTTTTACCGAGCCGGAAGCCGATTTTCATAAGGCGCTTAAGCTGCATCTTCTGGAAAGCAACGGGACGTTGAGGGGCTTTCAGCGGGAGAGGCTTGAAAAATACAGTCCCGTTCATCTTGAAACCTTGGCCCAGATTCCCGCTTTGCCGATGATCGTTGTCGCCAACGAGTTTTTCGACAATATTCCGGCGCGGCAGTTCGTGAAGGGCGCGGAGGGGTGGAGGGAGACGCTGGTCGATTTTAAGGAGGGCGATCTGGTTCTGGCGTTAGGGGAACAAACGCACGCCTTGCCGTCCGACGCGCTTGAGCCGCAAATTCTCGACAAGCAAAAAGAGGGATGGGTTTATGAAACGTCCCCTCAATCGCGCCTTATCATGAAGCATCTGGCCGCGCATGTCGTGAAGCACGGCGGGGCGGGGCTGGTCATCGATTACGGGCATGTTTTTCCGACGGGCGCGGGCACGCTGGACGCGTGGAGACATTCCCGCCCGACGAATATTCTGGCGTTTCCCGGAAAGACCGACGTCACCGCCGACGTGGATTTTTTCGCCCTTTACCACGCGGCGCAGGGGGCGGGCGCGCGGGTTTTGGAGCCCGTGGGGCAGGGGGAATTTCTGGCCCGCAACGGAATAGGCGCGCGCGCCGAGTTTTTGAAAAAGAACGCGTCGCGGAAGTCGAGAAAAAATATCGACAGGGCGCTTCGCAAGCTTTTGTTTCCCTCGTGGATGGGCGAGACGTGGAAGGTGATGGCGTTTTGGGGGAAGTAGATTAGATGGAGGCCGATGCTTGTCGGGAACCCAAAATGATTGCTTCAAAAGTATTATCAAAATAGTGATCAATTTCCATCGGTTGCTCATGCCCCTATTCTTATCTTGCATCGTTATCTGAAAACTGATCCATTCTGAAAGATCGTCCTTTTTTTGGGCTTTTTTCGGATGCCAAAAACGGCAAATCAAGAACTTGGGATTTTAGGCGAGAAATTCGTTGCAAAGAATTGCTCTTGTCCACGATGCAAACGCGAACACACGTTCCGCTGCCTGCCGCCGAATTTCAAGTGTGCGGACATTATCTGCGATTTCTGCGGTTATTTAGCGCAGGTAAAATCCAAAACCGTTGAGGATATCAATGTCATACCGGACAGCGTCCTTGGCGCCGCTTGGGGCCCGCAAAACAAGCGCATGGAGGCCGGAATTTATTTTCCCCTCTTTTTAATTTTGGTTTGCGGGAAACATAAGGCCATTTTCTACTTGCCTGCCGATTTACAGGAATCAAAAATTTTCCAGAAGCGCAACCCCCTCGGCAGCAATGCAAGGCGCGCAGGCTGGGAGGGTTTTACATATGATTTTAAATCCATAAAAGAGCGGTTTTTAAGGTTGTTTTGATTTTTCCGCCCAGCTCCGTTCCATGCTGTCGGATTCGGCGGACAAGTTGCGGGCATGACGAGGAAAAATAGGGAGTAAAGGCAACCCCCAACCCCTCCCCTTAACCGCGTTATCACGACTGATGTTCTTTTATCAGATTCACTTTCGCGCCCTCAAGGGGAGGGGAAAAAGAAGCAAAAGTTTTCAATCTGGATACCGGCTTTCGCCGGTATGACGAGAAGAATAAATAAATCGGATTCCGCATAAACTTTCTTTCGCTGCGCGAAGAGAAAGTTTTGCGGAATGACGAGAAAGTTCTAGGAAGTTATTCCACGCTGTCGGATTCGGCGGCGGCGTAGTCGATGTCGTCCACGCGGATTCCGTCCACAACCTCGGAGCCGAGGGGCTTGAGCACTTCGCGCTCGGTCGCTTCTTTCAGGTCTTTCGGGAAAGGCGCTACCCCGAGCAGGGGGCCGACTTGCGCGATGACGTTGCTGACCGTGGGCGCGACGACCCAGCCCGCCGTCGCGAAGCCTTGGGTCTTGGCGTTGCCCTTGGGATTGTCGAGCAAGGCGAACACCAGATACTTCGGCGCGTTGATGGGGAAGAGGCCGACGAATGACGATCGGCGCTCGTTGGCCATGTATTGCCGCTTGGCGTTCAATTTATCCGCCGTTCCCGTTTTACCTCCCACCAAGTAGCCTTCGACTTCGGCCTTTTTAGCCGTGCCGCGCGTCACCACAAGGCGCATCAGGCCGCGCAGGCGCGCCGACGTGCGGGGCGAGATGACGGTATCCACGTCGGGTTCGTACGTTTCGTCGCGCTTGAGAATCGTCGGATGCACCGGATGCCCGTCGTTGACGATCGTGCCGACGGCCGCCGCCAGTTGGACGG
>CAZQOE010000142.1:0-4767 GCA_964594935.1 uncultured Rhodospirillaceae bacterium
CGTCTTCGCCGACGTAGCCCGCTTCGGTCAATGTCGTCGCGTCAGCCATCGTGAAGGGCACATCAATAATGCGCGCCAACGTTTGAGCCAGAAGGGTTTTGCCGCAGCCGGTCGGCCCAACCAAAAGAATATTCGATTTCGCAAGCTCGACGTCCGAACTGCGAGCACTATGCGCTAACCGCTTATAATGATTGTGAACCGCAACCGATAGAACGCGCTTGGCGTGGTCTTGGCCAATCACGTAATCATTAAGGATCGCCATAATGTCTTTGGGCGAAGGAACACCTTCTTTGGATTTGGAGAGCGTCGTCTTGCTTTCTTCACGTATGATGTCCATGCACAATTCGACGCATTCATCGCAGATGAACACGGTCGGGCCGGCAATAAGCTTGCGCACCTCGTGCTGGCTTTTTCCGCAGAAAGAGCAGTAAAGCGTATTTTTGGAATCTGGGGTCGTTGGCTTTGTCATGAAACTCTCTTTATCCTTACTGCACTAGCGACCATTACTCTAAAAAATATTGGTTACCAATGCGTTAAGCTATTTTTTGTCTCCTTCCGCCTTTTCCGGACGCTTTGAAAAGACCTCGTCAATAAGGCCGAAGGCTTTAGCCTCCTCTGCCGACATAAAATTATCGCGTTCAACAGCCGCCGAAATCGTTTCGATAGGCTGTTTGCAATGGCGAACGTAAATTTCGTTTAACCGCTGGCGCTGCTTGAGAATTTCACGCGCCTGAATTTCGATGTCTGTCGCCTGCCCCTGAGCCCCGCCAGAAGGCTGGTGGATCATGATGCGGCTATTGGGAAGGGCGTAGCGCTTGCCGGGCGCACCAGCCGCCAGAAGCAAAGACCCCATCGAACAAGCTTGGCCGACGCATATAGTGGAAACAGGGGATTTGATATATTGCATCGTGTCGTACATCGCCAAACCGGACGAAACGATGCCGCCCGGCGAATTGATATAAAACGAAATCTCTTTGGCGGGGTTTTCCGATTCAAGAAAAAGCATTTGAGCGCAAACAAGGCTTGATACACTGTCGTTGACTTCTCCCGACAGAAAAATGATGCGTTCTTTAAGCAACCGCGAGTAAATATCGAATGAACGTTCGCCGCGCGAGGTCTGCTCGATCACAATAGGAACAAGCATGTTGTCATATGTCTCGAGGGGATGGCGTTCTGGGATCGGCATCGGGGAAAGCTCCTGCTGATAAGGGATTCTAGTCAATAACAGGGCGACTCTAGCGCATTAAACCGGAGATGCGCAAGTGATGGTTAAGAGGAATTAGACGAGTCCCTTATTGGCAAGTTCGTCTTTGATATAGGCATAATAAATGGGCGCGGCAATTAGTCCAGCAACACCAAACGCCGCTTCCATAACAATCATGGCGGTCAGGACCTCGCAGGCACCCGCATTAATTCTTGGTCCAATTATTTTCGCATTAACAAAATACTCAAGCTGATGGATGAAAATAAGATATGCCAACGCGCCAATAGCAGCCAACAGAGAAACGTTTAACGCAATAAGAAAGATCACAATGTTTGAAATGATGTTTCCAATAATTGGGAGCAATCCAACAATGAACGTTACGGCAATCATCGTCTTAACTAACGGCAGATGATATCCAAATGCCGGCATCACAATGGCAAGAAATATTCCTGTTAGGACGGTGTTAAATGCGGAAATTTTGATTTGGGAAAATACAATCCTGCGAAACGCAACATTTAAGCTAACGGCCCGGTCATCAAGGGCTTTTATTAATGGTTTGTCCCTAAGCTTATCTGTGGCATGCAGCCCTGCAATTCCACCGATGACTATTCCAAAGACTACGTGAATAAAAAACAATCCCGCACCGCGGCCAACTGCGCTGAAATGACGTGCATTGGCAAGCAGCCACTCGCGAGCTTCAGCCTGCCACTCCTCGATATTGGAAGGAAGATATGACTGAATCCATTCGGGCATAGATTGACGCGATGATATAACTGCGTCCGCCATGTGTTTTAAAAGGACAACTAAACCTTCCGTGTCATTACTGATAAATGACGCGAACTTAACGCCCCCTACTATGAAGGCTGATATGACAACCAAAAAAACAACGATCAAGAGAATGATTCGGGCAGCCTTAGGCAATAGCCCGACGCGCGCAAGTTCCTTGCCCCCAAAAACGATGATGTTGTATACGAGGAGCCCAGCAAGCAAAGCCGGGAGCAAACCAAGTGGCAAAACGGCTGTAAGGCCGATTCCCATAATGATTTGAGATAAAAGGAAAATTTTTTCTGGATCAAATTTGGTCATTCTGCATTCTGCCAGATATTATTGGTGCTGGCTAGACCGCGCACACAAAATTATCAAAAAATTATCAATTCTATGCTGACTTATCCGCGGTTCGGATCAATTCATCCAAAGGGGGAAGATCATGATTGAATACGTACTTTGGCTTTTTGCTGTCCTCTTATTGATCATAACTGTTACTATTCATTACGAGGTTATTACGATTGTTTCCGACCGGATCATTCCGTGGGCGCAAAAATGCGTTCCGTCGAGAAAGGTCATGGCCTATGCCATTGCCGGTCTTCTGTTTGGACATATTATTGAGATATGGCTGTTTGCGTTAGCGACAAAGTTTCTTATCGCCTTTCCGCTATTTGGAGCCGTGGAAGGTACCATAGAAAACGGATTTGGCGTCCTTCTTTATCTGTCGTCCGTCAATTATACGTCGCTTGGAGACAATACAATCCGGTTAGTGGGACCTGTTCGCGCCCTTGCCGCAGGAGAATCTTTGGTCGGCATGGTCATGATTGCGTGGTCCGCCTCTTTTGCGTACCTAAAAATGAAATTGATATGGGAAAGGCGACGTGCCCGCAGGGGTTAGCTGTTTCTATTTGCCTTTAGCAAAAATCGCTTCAAGTTCGCCCGGCAACGCATATGCCCACGCGCTGATGGACCCTGCCCCCAAGCAAACAACGTAATCCCCCTCTTTGGCCATTTTTGCGATCATCGCAGCAAGTTCCTTGGGATCTTTTAAAGCGTAAACATCGCGATGTCCGTGCGCACGAAGTCCTTCGACCAAAGCATCTCGATTTGCGCCTTCTATCGGTTGTTCTCCAGCAGGATAAACATCGGCAACGATAACACTATCGGCGTCATTAAATGTTTTGCAGAAATCATTAAACAAGCTCGACAACCGCGTATAGCGATGCGGCTGCATTACGGCGATGATTTTGCCTTTATCTCCCTTGGCCTGCTGCGCGGCTTTGAGCGTCGCGGCAATTTCAACGGGATGATGGCCGTAATCATCGACAATCGTAATGCCTTTGACTACTCCGGTTCTCGTGAAACGGCGCTTTACGTTTTCGAAGTTAGCCAACGTTGATTTTAAAACCGCGTCTTTGACGCCAAGTTGTAAACCGACACAAATCGCGGCCAAGGAATTCTGCACGTTATGAAGACCAATCACGGACAAAAAGAAATTTTCAATTGTCCTCACAACTCCATTTTTCCGATCACTCACAACCACATCAAAATGCGTGCCGTTTGTTTTGGGTTCAATATTAACCGCCCTGACGTCCGCCTGCGGGGAAAGCCCGTAAGTAACAATTTTACGATCCTGCACATGCGCAACGAGCGCCTGCACTTCTGGATGATCGACACACAGAACGGCAAAGCCGTAAAACGGAACATTCTGGACAAACGTCTCGTAAGCCCGGCGCACCGCTTCGAAATCATGGTAATGATCCATGTGTTCGGGATCCATATTGGTGACAACCGCGACTGTCGCCGGGAGTTTCGTAAAGCTGCCGTCGGATTCATCGGACTCCACAACCATCCAGTCGCCGGATCCTAAACGCGCGTTTGTTCCGTAAGCGTTGATAATGCCTCCATTAATGACGGTGGGATCAAGACCCGCCGCTTCGAAAACGGATGCAATAATTGACGTCGTTGTCGTTTTTCCGTGCGTGCCACCAACGGCAACCGCCCATTTAAGGCGCATAAGTTCGCCAAGCATTTCGGCGCGACGGACGACCGGCAAGAAAGAAGCCCTCGCGGCAACAACCTCGGGATTGTCTTTTTTAATGGCAGATGAAACGACAACAACATTTACCTCGGCTACGTTTTCCGCTTTATGGCCAATACTGATTTTAATCCCTTTATCGCGCAACCGCTTGACGTTGGCGTTGTCGGTTTGATCGCTTCCTTGAACTTTGTAGCCAAGATTATGGAGAATTTCCGCGATGCCGCTCATACCAATACCGCCGATGCCAACGAAATGTATGGTTCCGACGGATTGCGGCGAAAAATGTTCGCGGCTAGTTGCTTGATTCCAATTCATGTTGATTATTCTATACCCCTAAATTTTCAAAAAATACCCCGGAGGATTTGACAAGCGCAGCGACGCTATCGGCAAGGTTATCTACCGCCGCCACCTTACCCCATGCGCGCGCAGCCGCTGCCGTTTTTGTCAAAGACGACGGCAGCGCCATAAGCGATTCCAACCGGATGGCCAATGACTCCGGCGTAAGGGCTTGTTCGGGAATGAGCCATGCACCGCCCGCCTCGGCAACGGCTTCAGCATTCGCCGTTTGCTCCCCTGCATGGCCGCCAGTGAAGGGAACCAAAATTGATGGACGGCCAATAACCGTGAGCTCTGCGATCGTTGATCCGCCGGAACGGCAAATGACCAAATGCGCTTCGGACATTCTTTCCGGAACATCGGTAAAGAATGTCGACAGTTCGGCATCGACTCCGAGGGCGGCATAAGACGAGCGTGCCTC
>CAZQOE010000143.1:0-4737 GCA_964594935.1 uncultured Rhodospirillaceae bacterium
GCCCAAGAAACGATGCGCGCCAAGGGCGTAATGCCGCGCCGCGCCGCGTTTTCTTCGGTCATCAGAACAACCGCCGCCGCGCCGTCATTAATCGACGAGGCGTTACCGGCCGTTACCGTGCCATCTTTTTGGAAGGCAGGCTTCATTTTGGACAGAGCATCAATTGTCGTGCCGAAGCGCGGGTTTTCGTCCTGCGCAAAGGTTATATCGCCTTTTTTGCCCTTGATAATGTAGGGGACGATTTCGTCGACGAATTTTCCGCTTTTGATCGCCGCTTCGGTTTTGTTCTGCGACGCGACCGCAAACTGATCCTGCATTTCGCGCGTAATTTCGAACTTCTTTACGACGTTTTCCGCCGTGACGCCCATGTGGTAATTGTTAAACGAATCCCACAGGCTGTCCTTGATCATCGTGTCGATCATCGGGACGTCGCCCATTTTCACACCCGGGCGAAGAAGCAGGGCGTGCGGCGCAAGGCTCATGCTTTCCATGCCGCCCGCGACGACGATGTCGTTGTCGCACGCCAAAATCGACGAATAGCCGTTGGCGATAGCGCGCAAGCCGGAGCCGCAAATCTGATTAACCGCATAGGCCGTACGGTCAATGGGTATGCCTGCGTTGACGGCCGCAATCCTTGCCGGTCCTTGGCCTTGGGCCGCCGCCAGTACTTGGCCTAATACAACTTCGGATACCTCGTCCGGAGCGGCCTTGGCCCGCGCCAAGGCTTCTTTTATACACGCGGCTGCCAAAGAGGAGGCCGGCTGGGCCGCCAATGCGCCGTTGAAAGAACCGATAGCCGTGCGCGCTGCGCCAGCAATTACAATGGCTGATGTCGTTTTCGTCATCCTTAATTAGGGGTTGAGGGGCTCAGAAAAGCCCAAAAACAGTAAGGCCCTCGCGGGGTCAAATCAAGGAGAAAGGCCCGGCCCACCAAATTCGCTTCTCAAACGTGGTTTTCGAGCTTCGTAATAGCGGCATTTTCCTTTCTTATAATCGGAAGAATTGGGCCAAAAGCCACCCTCCTATTCATTTGACCAAACCGCGGACGCATATTAGATTCCGTAGATTAGATTCGCAGATGGAGTACGCGCCTATGACTGATACGACCGTTACCCGCGCCCAATTGGCGGAAGCCGTTTATCAAGAAGTCGGTTTGTCGCGCAACGACTCGGCTCAATTGGTTGATGAAATTCTCGAAAAGGTCAGCGTCGCCCTTATCAAGGGTGGGTCTGTCAAGCTGTCTTCGTTCGGCAGCTTTCAGGTTCGCAGCAAGGGCGAGCGCATCGGCCGCAATCCCAAGACCGGCGAAGAAGTTCCGATCAAGCCGCGCCGCGTTCTTATTTTCCGCGCCAGCCACGTGCTGAAGGACAAGATCAATCGCGCCCTTTTGGGCCCAGCAAAGGGTGAAGCATGAACGAGGGCATGGTCTCTTCTTCCGAAGCTTCCGTTCCGCTGGCTTCCAGCGAGATGAAGTCTCCCACCGCTTTTCGCACCATCAGCGAAGTCGCCGAAGGATTGGCCCTCCCCCAACACGTTCTGCGTTTCTGGGAAAGCAAGTTTCAGCAAATCAAGCCGTTGAAGCGCGGCGGCGGCCGCCGGTATTACAGACCGGAAGACGTCAAGATCATCCACGACATCAAAGAGCTTCTTTATAACCAAGGGTTCACCATTCGCGGCGTGCAAAAGCTGCTTCGCGAAAACGGCACGGCTTCGTTGCTTCAATCCGGAATTACCGACCCGCAAGTTCCGGTAAGCCTCCAAGCGGCGCCGCAGCAATCCGTTTCTGTCGCAAAGCCTTCGCAGAAATGCGCGGAAGGTTTGTCGTCGGACAAGCGCCGCGAGATTGAAGGACTTTTGGCGGAACTGAAATCCATTCGTTCCGTTTTGCAAAAGGGCGGGTTCTAGGCCTTTTCCATTTGCCACACCGTAGCCGTTCGGACGTTTTTGTCTTCGATGTCGCGCGACGTCGGCACGTCATAGTCCGCGAGCCTGACGAGCCCTTCCTGCGGCACATAGGCGCGCCCCGGGTCTGACAAATATACCTTTGTCCCTTTTTCAACGCACAGACGCAAAAAGCGGACGAGCTTCGCGCTCATCGCCTGTTCGTAGCAGATGTCTCCCGCAAAGATGACGTCGGTTTTCGTATACGGCTTTTCCATATCGACGCCGCTGGCCGTTTCGACGATAACGCCGCTAAGTTCGGCGTTCAGTTTTACGGCCGCCAATGCGAGAGCGTCTATATCAACCGCAAGCGCACTTTTGGCGCCCGCCTTCATGGCCGCAATCGCCACAATACCGCTGCCCGCCGCGAAGTCGACGACGCGTTTGTCTTTTACGAGCGCCGGATTGTCGAGAATATACCGCGCCGCCCCCTGCCCTCCCGGCCACGCAATGGCCCAAAATGGGGGTGGCAGGTTGGTTTGGCGAAGGCGGTCTTCCGTCAGTTGCCACAACGGCGTGAATTCCGCCGCAAGATGCAGTTTGATTTCCGGAATAATCGAGGGAGAAAGGATTTGCGTCTGCGTTTGAATGAAATCTCTTGGCTCAAAACTCATATCATCTTTCCCACGACCATCGCCGCCAGCACGATAAGGCCGAAATCGCGGTTGAACTTAAAGCGTTTCCAGCAGTTGTCGGGGTCGTCGGGCTTCCACACCATCAATTGCGCCGCCGCAAAAACCGATGCGACAAGAAGCCCCCAGAAATATCCCTGTCCCATGCCGTCGCCCGCAGACCATCCGGCAAGGGCGAGAAAGACAATGGTCAAAACATAAAACAAAGAAACCCAAAGACGCGATTTTTCTGCGAAAAACAATGCCGTCGATTTGATGCCGATGAGGACGTCGTCTCGTTTGTCCTGATGCGCATAGATTGTATCGTAGCCGAGCGTCCAGAAAATCCCCGCGACATAGGCAAGGATGTGTGGAAAGTCGAGCGCTTCCGTCGCCGCCATGCCGCCCATCAAAACGCCCCAGTTGAACGTGAATCCGAGGAATAATTGCGGCCACCATGTGATGCGCTTCATCAGGGGATAGGTGAAGACGAATATCAAAGAAACGACGCCCAAAATAATCGTGGCGCGGTTGAAAAGAAGCAAGATGCAGAGGCCAAGGAACAGCAACAGGGCAAGAAACGCGAGGGCTTGCAGCAAATTGATTTCGCCGCTTGCCAAGGGGCGCGTGCGCGTGCGTTCGACCTTGCCGTCCAAGTTGCGGTCATAAATATCGTTGACGACGCATCCCGCACCGCGCATCACGACGGCGCCCACGGCAAACAGAAACATATGCCAAAGATTGGGAAAATACTCCGCCGACAGGGCTACGCCCCACCAGCAGGGCAACAGCAAAAGCCACGTGCCCGTGGGCTTGTCGAGGCGCATCAGGCGAAGATATGCGGAAAGGCGCGAAGACGGATCAAAAAGCCTTGCGCGCATATTTGCAATAAATTCGCGCACAGCATCCACATTGGGCATCGCAGGCATGGGGTTATTTCCTCTTCTTTTTCTTTATGGCATCGCCGCAAGGCTGAGTCGACGTTCGGCTTCGAATTTCAGCGGTCATTTTCTGGGGTGTGAAGGCTTCGAATTTCGTTACGTCGTCGCGATAAAGACGGCAGAATTCCGGTGCTGACATTTTTGCCGCTTTATGGGCCCCTTCGTTTCCAAGACGCGTTCGCAGCGCATCGAGGCGCTCGACCGGATTTCTTTTTGACGTCGATTTGTAGTAAGAGATAAGCGTTTGTTCGGCCTTGTGCAGCGCGCGAATGTTTTTATGCGTGAAAGAAACATATTTGTCGGAAAGGCTTTGGCCGTAGGAATCCTGACGGCACGTAACCGCGACAACCATCAATTCGGAATGCAGGCGCACCCATTGTTCGGCCTGCCGCTGTTCGGCCGTAAAACACGCCGTTCCCGCCCATGCTGGGGTTACAACAAGCGCTAACGCTGCGATCAGAAGGCCTTTACTAAAAGTCATGGGCTTCCTTTATTCCTGCGGCTTCTTGTGCAGAACAAAAGCTATAGACAGGATTTTGTGCCCGTGACAAGGTATCTGTCTTTCCCTTGTCCTTCCTGCCCTTATTTTTCCGGTAACTAGAGGTTTTTCATGGATTATAGTCCCGCGGAAGCTCAGGTATCCCTGAAGATTGCGCAAGACATTTTGAATAATGGCGAGGATCCGCAGCTTCGCCTTAAACGGCTTGTTTGGACGCTTATGTGTTTGCGCGCGCGCGGGCTGTCTAATGGATTGCGCCATCTTGCGGGCGATAAAGTTTATGCCGGGCCTTTTAAAGATATGGCCTTAACCAACGATGCTCTTGTTGCCTATCAATCGTCGATCTTGCTGGGGTGCTATGAGCACGAATTGCATCCCGTTTTCGAAGATGTTGTCGTTAAAAATTACGAACGGATATTAAATATCGGGTGTTCGGTCGGCTATTACGCCGTCGGCCTTGCGCGCCGCATGCCGAACGTCGTGGTCGAGGCGTTTGACATTGACGAGGCGGCGCGCAAAAAGTGCGCAGATATGGCAAAAGCGAACGGCGTCGAAGATCGCGTACCCATTTCAGGCGAGTTTTTTGGCAAGGATTTTGAAAAATACGCCGATAAAAAAACGCTGGTGCTTATGGACATCGAGGGCGCGGAAAAAAGTTTGCTGGATCCCGAAGCCTTTCCTGCCTTACGCAAAATGGACGTTATCGTCGAGCTTCACGACTTGATGGACTCCACGATATCCAAAA
>CAZQOE010000144.1:0-4004 GCA_964594935.1 uncultured Rhodospirillaceae bacterium
ACATAAGAACAAGGACGGCCACAACTGAAACGGCACTTTGGAGGACGTAAGCCGTTTGCACGCCGCCGCCCAGCATGCGAACCGCCGAAAAAACCGTGTGCATAACGCCGAGCCAGCGATCTGTCTCGCTTTCGAGCATGCCCGTGCGCGCAAGAGGAAGGTTGCGTATAAAATCCAGCCACGGCTGAAGCCCGAACGCGGCGAATGAAAGCGCGGCACACACACATGCGCTTATGCAGGTCGAAATCAGAGCTTTCCAATAACGCCCGACGAAAAGAACAAGCGGAATAAGGATAAAAAACTGCGGTTTGTAGGACAGAATTCCGAAGAAGGCTCCCGCCGCAACGGGGGCTTTGTCGAGAAGCGACAGTCCCGCCGCCAAAAGCGCCGTCGTGATAAATCCGTTCTGCCCCACAAGCGCGTTGACGTAAGCGCCCGGAAAGGCCGCTATCGCCCAAATCGCTTTTTTATTTCCGGCTAGTTTGCACATGGCCGCGACATAGGCCGCAAATCCCGCAACGAGATAGGCCGCGAGCGCCCCATAGTAAGGCAAAAACGCCACAAGCCACGCCACACCCAGAAACATCGGCGGATAGAGCCAAGGCAGAAAGCCTTTTTCCAAGGGCGGGCCGTTGCCGGCTTCCTCGAACGCATGCTGCCGGTCTTTGTGTTTGTGTATGTCGTAGACGTCCGCGATTTTGTTTTCGCGAACCTCCTGCCCCGCCACGTACACGTTCACGAAATCGCGCGCGAATTCGATGTTGCCGTGTTTCGGATACCACGAAGCTCCCGAATTCCACATCACGACGGTAAAAAGATATACGATAAGAAATATGACGGGATAGGCCACAGCGCGTCGTTTGTTGATCCAGACGGCGCGGCGGATAGCGATATCAAACAGCATTATTTATGGCGGAAGGTTATGCGGCCTTTGCTCAGGTCATACGGGGTCATTTCGACGTTGACCTTGTCGCCCGTCAGGACGCGGATACGGTTTTTGCGCATTTTTCCCGACGTATGCGCCAGCACTTCATGCCCGTTGTCCAACTTGACGCGGAACATCGCGTTGGGAAGGATTTCGGAAACGGTGCCTTCAAATTCGAGGAGGTCTTCTTTTGCCATAATCGGGACTCGGGGTTAATTTTCGAAAGATGGCGTAACAGGAATCGCGCGGAAGGTAAAGGGCTGAGGATTAAGACGCTTTTCCCGCTTCGGCATCGTGATGCGGGTGGCAGAGGGCCGGCCATGGTTCGCCGAAATCCTCGACGACAGCCGTCCATTCCTCGAGTTCAAGCCGAAGGCGCGCATCCCCAGCAAAAACAAGGTTTAACACCTGCGCGGGCTCAAAAATGATCGCCAACAAATCCAATATCCGTTCGGAATCTTTCCGCTCGAAACCGTGGGTCTGGACGCTTTTGACGCCTTTTATGGTTAAGGCGCAGCAGATGCGTTCGGACTCTCCTGCCTCGCCTTTTTCGCGGCGCAGGCGCTGCGCGACGACGATGAATGTGTCTTCGTCCTGCTGAAAGGCGATGTCGCAAACCGGCACGATGGAGTCCTGCAACACCGCCGAGATCACCTGAATGTCTTCGGCGTCCTTGGCGCGAAGTTTGAGCTTATCGTTGCTCATGCCGCCGCCTTTACTCTTTCGATGTCCGCGCCGCATGCCGCTAGTTTTTCCTCAAGCCGTTCGTACCCTCGATCAAGATGATAGATGCGATTGAGCATCGTCTCGCCCTGCGCGGCCAATCCCGCCAGCGCCAACGACACCGAAGCGCGCAAATCCGTCGCCATCACTTCCGCGCCCGTTAAAAACGGAACGCCGCGCACAAGCGCCGACGAGTCGTGCACCGTGATATTCGCGCCCATGCGCCGAAGTTCCGGCACATGCATAAAGCGGTTTTCGAATATCGTTTCGGTAATCATCGACGCGCCGTTCGCCACGCACATCAGCGCCATCATCTGAGCCTGCAGGTCGGTCGGAAAGCCCGGATACGGTTCCGTCATCACGTCCGTGCCCTTTAACATGCCCGGGCAACGCACCATCAAGCCTTGGGGCGTTTCGGCCATTTCGATTCCGGCCTGAGCCAAAATAATCGCGACGCTGTTGAGATGTTCCAGCTTCGCGCCGATTAGTTCGACCTCGCCCTTTGTGATGGCCGCCGCCATGGCGAACGTGCCCGCTTCGATGCGGTCGGGAACGATGCTGTGCTTCGTGCCGTGAAGCTTCGTTTTGCCGACGATGCGCAGACGGTCCGACCCGATGCCGTCAATTTCGGCGCCCATCGCCGTGAGGCAATGCGCAAGATCTACCACTTCGGGTTCGCGCGCGGCGTTGACAATCGTGCTTTCGCCTTCGGCCAAGACAGCCGCCATCATCGCGTTTTCCGTTCCCGTCACCGTGACAATCGGAAAAACAATTTCCGCGCCGCGCAGTCCTTGCGGCGCCCGAGCGTTAATATAGCCATTTTCAAGATTGACTTCGGCGCCGAGTTTCCTAAGCGCGTTCATATGCAAATCCACCGGACGCGAGCCGATGGCGCAGCCGCCCGGAAGAGAAACCTTGGCCTCATGCGCGCGCGCCAGCAAGGGGCCCAAAACCAGAATACTCGCGCGCATTTTGCGCACGAGATCGTACGGAGCCGTGACGCTGGAAAGCTTGGCGGCCTTGAGCTCCATCACACGGCCCGCATATCCCCCCGGCGCTGTGCCGTTGAGACTGATGTCCACGCCCAATTGTCCCAGAAGGTTCGACATCGTCACGATATCCGCAAGGTGCGGGACATTGCCGAGCGAAAGCGTCTCGTCGGTCAGAAGGCTCGCAGCAAGCAAAGGCAGCGAGGCGTTTTTCGCGCCGCTGATGTGGATTTTACCCTTAAGCGTCTTGCCGCCGACGATGCGAATACGGTCCATTCGTTATGCTCTCTTTTCCATACGGGGCAATGTTACGCCCAATTGTTTCATGTATTTACCGCCGCGATCCGCGTACGACGTTTCGCACAAGGAGTCGGCTTTTATAAACAGAAACTGGCAGACGCCTTCGTTCGCATAAACTTTCGCGGGCAGCGGCGTGGTATTCGAGATTTCAAGCGTTACATGGCCTTCCCATTCCGGCTCAAGCGGCGTCACGTTGACGATAAGGCCGCAACGCGCATACGTCGATTTGCCGAGGCAGATGACCAGAACGTCGCGCGGGATTTTGAAATATTCGACCGTGTGCGCAAGGACGAACGAGTTCGGGGGAATGATGCAAACGTCAGTCTTACGCGTCACAAAGCTGTTTTCCGAAAAATTCTTGGGATCGACGAGCGCGTTATCGATGTTCGTGAACACCTTGAAGTCGTCCGCGATGCGCGCATCGTACCCATATGAGGAAAGACCGTAGGAAATGACTCCATTGCGCCTGAGATTCTCTTCAAACGGCGTAATCATGCCTTCTTTAGCGGCTTTACGTATCCAATGGTCGGGCATTACTGACATGTTTTGTTTCTTTCCTTACCCTTGTAATTTTTTAAGTTTGGGCGCGACTGCTCTGCGGTACGCTCGCATTGCTCGCTCCCCGCAACCGCGACTGCGCCCTGCCGCTTTTCTAATCCAATGGTCGGGCATTACTGACATTATTTATTATCCTTTGATTTAATATTTTTTGTATCGCGCGCGCGGAGTTGTTGTTTACGCTTACCCAAATTCTCCCGCAAGGCTGCGGCGACGCGATCCTCGCGGGCTAGCGTTGAAACTGGTTTGTGTTTGAGATTCGTTCCCATTTTTCTTGTTTAAAGGGTTTTGCCGCGGGAAGGAAGGCTTGTCGCGACGCGGCTTTTTCATAACTTGTCCGTATATAGTTTCCATGTTATTCAGGCACTTATATTAAACTTTGAATTAGGTGCCTTATGTATAACAAAACCGTTTCCATCGTCGGAAGCTGGCGTCCCGACGAACATGAAGGCAATGCAACAGCCGAAAAAGAACGTTTTTACGCAATCGCCGAAATGCTCGGAGTTTTG
>CAZQOE010000144.1:4014-4703 GCA_964594935.1 uncultured Rhodospirillaceae bacterium
CCTTGAATGCTTCCGGCTTTTAGAATCGGCATGCAACGATCATCTGACCGATCAATGCATGCCGATTCTTAAAGCCGGAAGCATTCAAGGGGAGATTCTGGACGACGGGCGTTACAAGATTAAACCCGAAAACGTAAAATACCTGTTCGAGGATTCGGCGGATTACCACGCCTTCGTCGGGTATCTACGCGCGGCCCGAAGGAATTTGCGCAAAGACGGAAAAATTCAACTTCTTATCAGCGACGAGATGTGGCTTGGGTCCTCTGAAAAGGGAACGGTCGCATGGGAACCCGTTCTCGCCCACATGATCGAGGGATTTCCGATGATAGATTACGTCAACAAAGGGTTGATTGAAATATCGCCGGTAAACGAGAAAACTTTGCGCTCGGTGCAAGTCAGCAACTTGACTACCGGAGAAGATCCCGTCGATGCCCTACTGACCCTTGGGGGAGGAAAAGCCACCTTGTTCGCGAGCAACGCCGCCAAAGCGGAAGGCAAGCTTATTCCCGTTCCCCATTGCGGAAGCGAAGGGTGGAATTTTCTGGAGAGCTGCTACGCGGAGAAGGCCCCTAACGAATATGGCCGCCTGATAAACATTTATGGCCCCTTGCCCGAAACGAAAGAGCGGTATACATCGATGACGGTCGAAGCCGTCCGCAGCCAACTTAAGGACTGCGTCGAGACTTTTC
>CAZQOE010000145.1:0-4698 GCA_964594935.1 uncultured Rhodospirillaceae bacterium
GGTCGTGCGTGATGACGTGGTAGTTGCCGGTGGTGGTGACGAAGATGTCGCCCTTGTCGGCCGCGTATTCCATCGTCACAACACGGAAGCCTTCCATCGCCGCTTGCAGCGCGTTGATGGGGTCTATTTCCGTCACCATGACGCGCGCGCCTGCCGAACGCAGCGAGGCGGCTGAACCCTTGCCGACGTCGCCGTAGCCGCAGACGACGGCGACTTTGCCGGCCATCATTACGTCGGTGCCGCGGCGGATGCCGTCGACGAGGCTTTCGCGGCAGCCGTAGAGGTTGTCGAACTTCGATTTCGTCACGCTGTCGTTGACGTTAAAGGCGGGGATTTTTAGCTTGCCTTGTTCCATCATCGTATAGAGGCGATGAACGCCCGTCGTCGTTTCCTCGGACACGCCGCGAACGTCTTTCAAAAGCTCGGGATATTTTTCATGCATAATCAGCGTTAAATCTCCGCCGTCATCCAGCAGCATGTTCGGGCGCCAGCCGTCCGGCCCCATAATGGTTTGGTCGATGCACCAATTGTATTCTTCTTCGGTTTCCCCTTTCCACGCGAAGACGGGAACGCCTTCCGCCGCAACGGCGGCCGCCGCGTGATCCTGTGTCGAGAAAATATTGCACGACGACCAACGCACCTGCGCGCCAAGCTTGATGAGGGTTTCGATTAAAACGGCGGTCTGGATGGTCATGTGCAGGCAACCGGCGATGCGCGCCCCCTTAAGCGGCTTTTTAGAGCCGTATTCTTCGCATGTCGCCATCAGGCCTGGCATTTCCGTTTCGGCAATGGCGATTTCCTTGCGCCCCCATTCGGCTAAGGCGATATCTTTGACTTTGTAATCGGACTTGGCGGGGGACATGAAAAACCTCGGATATAAATGAAGGGGAAAGAAGGAAGATTCGTATTGATATACCAGTCATGCTTTGCGGGGGCAAATAGCAAAGACCGACTATTTTAATTTCCCTGTTTTTACCGCAGAGGCGAGATAATTGACGTCGACTTTGCCGTGCCGCAGGCTGAATTCACGCGTAAGCGGACTGTAGACCATGCCCGTGAGGTCGGCGAGTTTAAGCCCTGCCTTTTGCAGGTGCGTGGCTAATTCTGACGGGCGGATGAATTTGTCCCAATCGTGCATGCCTGCCGGAACCCAGCCGAGAACGTATTCCGCCACGACGATGCCGAGAAGATAGCTTTTTGTCGTTCTGTTGATCGTCGAGACGATAAGAATGCCGTTCGGCTTAAGCAGCGATGCGGCGCTTTTCAGAAAAGAAGGGATATCCGCAACGTGCTCCAGAATTTCCATGGCGAGGACGACATCATATTTCTGCTTGCCTTGCGCAAAATCTTCGACGCTGCCTTCGATGTAGGCGATTTTGAGTTTTTCCTTTGCCGCGTGTTTGCGCGCCGCTTCGAGCGTCTTCGGGGAAGCGTCTAATCCCGATACCTTTGCACCAAGGCGCGCCAGAGGCTCACTGAGCAACCCGCCGCCGCAGCCGATATCGAGAACCGAAATGTTTTTAAACGGGTCTTTTTTTTTAAAATGGCTGCATACCGTTTTGCAGATGTACTCAAGCCGCGCCGGATTTATTTTGTGCAGTGGGCTCCATGCGCCTTCGGGATTCCACCAATCCTGCGTCTGCCCGGAAAAGCGGGCTACCTCTTTTTGGTCGATGCTGGGGGAGGCGCGCATGAGTAAGTTGTCTCTTGTGCGATACGAAAGAATGCATAATACTTCAAATTCTTGCGCATTTCATGCCTAAAATGAGGATGGCAGGCTTTTATGTCTCTTATCGTCATGAAATTCGGCGGCACGTCCGTCGGCGACATCGACCGCATTAAAAACGCGGCGGCTAAAGTCGCCGCCGAGGTTCAACGCGGGCACAAAGTCGCCGTCGTCGTTTCGGCCATGGCGAGCGCAACCGACCAGCTTATCGCCTATTGCCGATCCATCTCGTCGCGCTATGACCCGCGCGAGCACGATGCCGTCGTTTCGACGGGCGAGCAAGTGACGTCGGGGCTTATGGCTTTAGCTCTGCAACAGCGCGGCATGAACGCAAGGTCGTGGCAGGGGTGGCAGGTGGGCATTCATACCGATTCAACCCACGGCAAAGCGAGGATTGTCGATATCGACGGCGCGGTTTTGCGGGATAGCATTGAAAGCGGGGAAGTCGGCGTCGTCGCGGGGTTTCAGGGCATTACCGAGGAAAAACGCATCACGACGCTTGGGCGAGGCGGGTCCGATACGTCGGCTGTCACGCTTGCGGTCGCTTTGAAGGCCGACCGCTGCGATATTTATACCGATGTAGACGGCGTTTATACGACCGATCCGCGCATCGTCGAAAAAGCCGCCAAGATGAAGCGCGTGAGTTACGAAGAAATGCTCGAATTGGCATCCTTGGGCGCAAAAGTGCTGCAGGTGCGCTCGGTCGAAATGGCCATGCGCTACCGCATGCCGGTTCAGGTTCTTTCGACATTCGCTAACGAAATCGGCAGCGATCTGCCGGGCACTCTGGTTTCGGAGGGAGATACGCATATGGAAGATAACGTCGTTACGGGCATCGCTTATACCCGCGATGAAGCCCAGATTACTTTGGTGCAAATCGCTGACAAGCCCGGCGTTGCCGCAAGCATTTTTGTTCCGCTGGCCCGCGCGGGGATCAATGTCGATATGATTGTGCAGACCGCATCAAGCGATAAGAGAACGGATCTATCCTTTACAGTCAGCAAGGCCGATTTCGACAAAGCGATAAAAGTGCTGGAGGACGAAGCGGAAAAGATCGGCTACAAAAAGCTGTTATCGCATAAGGATGTCTCGAAGATTTCTCTTGTGGGCATGGGTATGCGCAGCCATGCGGGCGTCGCGGCGTTGATGTTCGAAACACTTGCGGCGAAGGGCGTGAATATACTGGTCATCGAAACGTCCGAGATCAGCACGTCCGTCCTTATCGACGAGGAATACACCGAATTGGCGTTACGCTCGCTTCATGCGGCGTACGGATTGGACGCCAAGTAGGCTTTGGCTTTCGCGTGAGGCCGGGCTGTAAAACGCGCGCGCAAACAAAGCGTTTTTTTTGAAGTGTTGACGTAGGTTATACAGCGCCTGCGCTTCCGCTACGCACGTACCTCAACGTACGCTTGCGTTGCGGTTCTCGAAAATCGCGTTTTTCGCCTCGGCCTGACGCGAAACTTTTTATCCAAAAACAATCATAGGCGCAAATGACTATTATTTGCGGCGCCAGGTCGTGCCGCCTGCCTTGTCTTCAAGAATAACGCCTTGCGCCGCCAGCGTATCGCGGATGCGGTCGGATTTGGCGAAGTCCTTGGCTTTGCGCGCTTCAAGGCGCAGGGCGATTTTTCTTTCGATTTCCTCGTCCGTGGGGCCCGATTTATCGGCGGGTTTCCAGCGGAACCAGACTTCGGGGTCTTGTTGCAGGAGGCCGAGCGCATTTCCGGCGGCAAGCAAAGAAGCTTTGACCTGCGCTTGTTCTTCGGGCGTCGCGGCGCGGTTCAATTTGTTCGTCAGTTCGTGAATGTGCGCAAGCGCCAAAGGCGTATTCAGATCGTCGCACAAGGCGTCTTCTATGGCTTGCGGAACGGCTCCGGATTCCCCTTTTACCAAGACTACATTGCGCAACGCTCCGTACCACTTATCGAGAGTTGCTTTGGCGGATTGGAGCGCGTCGGTCGAAAAATCCAAAGGTTGCCGGTAATGTCCGGAAAGAAGAGCCAAACGAAGGGCTTCGCCGGGGGCGATGGCTAGTAACTCGCGAACGGTGAAAAAGTTTTTCAGCGACTTCGACATCTTGTCGTTGTTGATCGTCAAAAAGCCGTTGTGCATCCAGTAATTCGCCAAAGGCGCTCCGTCATGGGCGCAGCTGCTTTGGGCAATTTCGTTTTCATGGTGCGGGAATATCAAATCGAGTCCGCCGCCGTGAATGTCGAAGGTCTTGCCCAAATGCTCTTTGGACATTGCCGAACATTCGATGTGCCAGCCCGGACGGCCACGTCCCCACGGGCTGTCCCAGCCGGGTTGGTCGGGCGTGCTCGGTTTCCATAAGACGAAATCGGCGGGGTCTTTTTTATAAGGCGCGACTTCAACGCGCGCGCCTGCCACCAATTCGTCCCGCGAACGGCGCGAGAGTTTTCCATAGTTTTTCATCGACGGCACATGGAACATCACATGTCCCTTTGCCTCGTATGCGTGTTTTTTGACGGCTAGGATGCCGATGAGATCCAGCATCGCCGGAATGCTTTCGGTGCAAAGCGGCTCGATATCGGGAGGCAGGGCGTTAAGGGCCGCCATGTCTTCGTGATAGGCTTTTGCGGTTTCTGTCGTGATCTCTCCAATCGTCTTTCCGCTTTCCTTGGCCTTCGCGATAATTTTGTCGTCGATATCCGTAATGTTGCGGACGTAAGTGACTTTCGGATAAAGACGCTTCAGAAGGCGGTACAGAATGTCGAAAACGACAACAGGACGCGCGTTGCCCAGATGGGCGAAGTCGTAAACCGTCGGGCCGCACACGTACATGCCGATACGGTTCTGATCAATCGGTTTGAATTCTTCCTTCTGACGGGTCAGCGTATTATGAATAACGAGCTTCGGCATATAATCATTCCATCGATATGGACGTTTAAAATCGTATTTTTGGAGAAAAATAGCAAGATTCTTCTACAAAATCGGCATCTCAGGCACGC
>CAZQOE010000146.1:0-4695 GCA_964594935.1 uncultured Rhodospirillaceae bacterium
CGGAGATTATGAGAATTAAGCCTGTATCGTTTGTATTTAAATCAAATGAACAAAAAAGTATGGGGGTGATTGCGCAGGACTTGGAGAAAGTCTATCCGCAACTGGTGACTAACGGACCAGATGGCATGAAGGGCGTAAATTATGAGGGGCTAATTGCCCCACTTATTGGAACTGTACAGGAATTGAAAATAGAAAACGACGCTTTGCGTGCCCAGATGCAAGAACAGAAAACCCGCCAAGAAAAGATGGAGCAGGAAATAATAATACTGCGAAAACAGTAGTGCACGGCCATCGGCTAGTCTTGCAACATATCGCAGCGAAGGGCGCACGCATCTGTAGGTAGCTTAATCACGCAACAGTGAGGTGTGAGCCGTGAGGAGCCGGTTTTTGGAAGGGCACCGGTATTTGTCAGTAAACAATTTGAAGAATCTAATCCGGAGTCACTAATAATGTCATCTGGCGCGTTGAAGCCCATCCCGTTTTCAAGGCATGTTTTTGCAGTTTGTGCCCACTGTTCGGGAGAAAAGTTTCCATAGCTGTCGCAGGGAACCTTTTGTGGACAAAGATAGCTTCCAAACAGGTGTTTATCAACCGCCTGTGCCATCGCAGGAACGGCTAAAAGAATAAGGGCAATAGCTGTAAGACAAGAAAAGCGCATGAGAATCTCCTTCAGGTTAAAAACGAATACCACGGCACAAGCCGTACTTAGTGCACGCTTGCCGGTTCCATTTCGTTCTGGCGGACAAGGGCGATGGCGTCGTCGCGTTCTTCCGTAACCGTCAAGGGCGTTCCGTCCGCCGCGTGAATCGAATGGTACGTCTGCCCGTCGACGGTAATCGGCCTGATGTAGGCCAGCGTCTTGATTCCGTACGATCCAAGATTGTTGATGTAAGGAGTCTTCCGGATAAATAACGGCTTGTTTTCTGTAAGCATTATGCCCTTCTTTTACGCCAAATCACCCATGGGATATCCCACCATAAATTCGATAACCAATCCTTAATATCCGATTCAGTGTTATCGCGTTGGTTTAACGGCCGATTTTTGCGCTAAATCGTTTTGATAACGGGCGTGTTTTCCAGCGATCGCTGGACGGGCGATTTTGCCGAGATTTCGAGGAGTTTCTGCCTCATTTCGTCCGTCAAATCCGCGCCGTGCAAAATGACATGTTTTTCATAAACATCGACGGGATATTTTTGCCCTTCAACGAATTCCTTGTGAAAATCGACGATGACTTCCACCTCCTCAAGCGGCCAGTTCTTCTTTTCGGCGTAAAGGCGGACGGTAATTGCGGTACATTCTCCAAGCGCCGCGACCAGAAAATCGTAAGGTCCGGGCCCCGTGTCGCCGCCGCCGAAAGAAACCGGCTCGTCGCCCTTGATCGTATGCCCCGAAACCTTGATCGTGACGGCATAGGGGCTTTCCCCGTTTTCATTGATGATAGCGCGCGTGACGTTTTCGGCCATAAGGATCCTATTGCTTTCTTTGCAAAGCGCCGCAGACGGGCATTCTTTCGGCGTGTTCATTCCACGCCTCTTCCCAACCCGTTTTGTGCGAAGCCTCTTCTATCGGCGTGACCTTGACGCAATAGCTCAGGCCGATGGCTTTGACGAAATTTTCCGTCAGGAACGGGGGAATAAGCAAGTCTTTGCCGCCGACGAAATGTTCTTGCGGCAAAAGGGCAAGCCGCGGCGCGATTTCCATCGGATCTATAAAGTCGTTCTGGGGAACGGATCCATGCGTACGCCCGTTCCCGTTGGGGTCGAGATTGCCCGCAATCGTGCGAAGGCTGATTACATCGTGCCTCCGCGCGGCCAAAAGCGCGGCAATCGCTCCGCCGCCCGAATAACCGACAAGATTCAGGCGCGCGCGGGGAACAACCGACACGGTGTAGTCAAGGGCGCGGTTGACGGCTGTATATATCTGCGCCGCTAACCGCCCGTTTTTCCATGTTTCGCTCCGGCACGCCGCGTCGTCGATTTCAAATTGGCAGGGACGCGAGATGACGACGACGTTTTCGGCAGGGTCAAGCGTCGCAAGTCGCAAGCCCAGATAGTCGTCGGGCGAGGCGTCGACGCCCGGATCGGCCGTGGGAACCCAGCCCCTTACGTCGCCTTCGATATAGGCCGTTACCGGCTGATTGGCGTCCTCGATGCGGGAAAAGACGGTCAAATGAAAACCGCCTGCCGTTATTTCGTGCCTTTCAAAGGCGGATTCGGCGGCGCTCAACGAAGCGTTGCGCTGGGGGTTGCCCGCACAACCCAGAAGGAAGGCGAAACAAAATGCCGCCAGAAAAAACGGGTTTTTGGAAGGGAACCGGGGTCGATATTTCATAAGACTCAATGTTCGGATAAGGCCAGGCGACAATAATCCGCAATCGCCCAATCGACAAGAAAGGCTGTTTGCGCCTACCATAACTTCCGGAAAAATCAAGTGTTTTCATAATGCTAGTCAAAATTATATCCAAGGTGTGTTTTCTTATCTAGACATTAGGGTGTTCCCAGAATAGAGAGGACAGCTCAAGACGCCGTTAATTCGTTAACGGCATGTGTCGATAACAACAGAGGGCTATGAGATATGAGCGATATTGCAGAACAAGTGAAGAAGATCGTCGTCGAACATTTGGGCGTCGATGCTGCCAAAGTCACCGACAACGCCAGCTTCATCGATGATCTGGGCGCCGACAGTCTCGACACGGTCGAGCTCGTGATGGCCTTTGAAGAAGAATTCAGCGTCGAAATTCCCGATGACGCGGCCGAAAAGATCGCTACCGTCAAGGACGCGATTGATTTCATCAAGGCTAAGAAGGCTGCTTAAGCCTTATCCGGTCTTTTTTTTGTTTCTTTAGGCGGAGAGTCATGCGTCGCGTCGTCGTCACAGGCATGGGAATGGTTTCGCCCCTGGGCGTCGGTGTCGGCCTCAACTGGAAACGGTTGACGGAAGGCGCCAGCGGACTCGGGCGCATTACCCGCTTCGATTGTTCCGATTTGGCTTGCCAGGTCGCCGGCGAGGTGAAGCGCGGCGACGGCGAGGGCGAGCTCAACCTCGACCATTATGTCGAACCTAAAGAACAGAAGAAGATGGACACCTTCATCCATTACGCCATCGTTGCGGCGGATGAAGCGATCAAGGACGGCGGGTACGTTCCCGCGACCGAGGAAGAACGCGACCGCATCGGCGTGATGATCGGCTCGGGCATCGGAGGATTGAACGAGATTTATGAAACCTCGCTCCTTCTGCACGAAAAAGGCCCGCGCCGCGTGTCGCCTTTCTTTATTCCGCGCAGCCTTATCAACCTTGCTTCGGGGCAGGTGTCGATTATGCACGGCTATCGGGGCCCTAATCACGCTGTCGTTACCGCGTGCGCCACGGGCGCTCACGCGATAGGGGACGCCGCAAGGCTTATCGCGCTCGACGATGCCGATGTGATGGTCGCGGGCGGAGCGGAAGCGGCCGTTTGTCGCATCGGCGTTGCTGGATTCTGCGCGTTGCGCGCTATGTCCACCGGATTCAACGACCAGCCGACCAAGGCGTCACGGCCCTATGACAAGGACCGCGATGGTTTTGTGATGGGCGAGGGCGCGGGCGTTGTCATTCTGGAAGAATACGAACACGCCAAGAAACGCGGCGCGAAAATTTACGCCGAACTCGCCGGTTACGGGCTGTCGGGCGACGCGTATCACATGACGGCTCCGGCCGAAGACGGAAGCGGCGGATTTCGCGCCATGAGCATGGCCGTCAAGCATTCAGGGCTAAGCATCGATCAAATCGAGTATATCAACGCTCACGGAACGTCGACGCCGCTGGGCGACGAAATCGAAGTCAAGGCCGTGCGCCGGTTGCTCGGGAGCCACGCCGAAAAGGCGATGATGTCGTCCACCAAGTCGGCGACAGGGCATTTGCTTGGCGCGGCGGGGGCGGTCGAGGCGATTTATTCCATTAAAGCCGTGACAACGGGAATTATTCCTCCGACGCTGAATCTTGAAAATCCGTCCGAGGGCGTTCAGGGCATCGATCTTGTGCCGCTTAAGGCCAAGGAAAAGAAAATTAAAGTCGCTTTGTCGAACTCCTTCGGTTTCGGCGGAACCAACGCTTGCTTGATATTCAAAGCAGCATAGTTTTTCGTCATGCCCGCGAAGGCGGGCATCCCATTTCCTTTCCCTTGGTTCATTATGCCCCAGATTACCCAAGAAAAAATTCTTTCCGTTCTTTCCTCCGTCAAGTGGGAAGGCAAAGACATTGTCACTCTCAAAATGGTCGGTGGCGTGACTTTCGCGAAGGAAGGGCAGGGGACGAAAGTCACCCTTATCGTCGAAATTGATCCTAAGAAAGGCGGCGATGTCGATGCGCTCGAAAAACAAATCGAAAAAAAGATAAAAACCGTCAAGGGCGTTTCTTCGGTCGCCGTTATTTTCACTGCGCATCAGGCCCATGAACATACGCACGACCAGGGGCACAAGCCTAAACCTGCGGAAGGGCCCGTTAAGATGGATTTGCCGGAAATCGACCACATCGTTGCGGTCGCTTCAGGCAAAGGCGGCGTCGGCAAATCGACGACGGCCGTCAATCTGGCCGTGGCCCTTGCGCAAAAGGGGCTCAGGGTCGGTTTGCTCGATGCCGACGTTTACGGCCCTTCAATTCCGCGCATGATGGGGCTCAAAGGCGAGCCCGAGACGGACGAGAACGATAGAATAATTC
>CAZQOE010000147.1:0-4674 GCA_964594935.1 uncultured Rhodospirillaceae bacterium
GCTCCGGTTTTGCGCTCCGTGGGCTCCTCGCATTCCCCTCGTCCGAGCGGGTTCTGCAAGGGTCGAAATGTCCTCGACCAGAATGGTTTCTTTCATTATGTTGCCGCGTATGGAGAAAAAAGACAACAAGACAAATGTATCGACCTTCGAGGGCGAACGCATCGCCAAGAAGCTGGCGCGGTCGGGCGTCTGCTCGCGCCGCGACGCCGAGAGGATGATCGTCGAAGGGCGCATATCGGTGGACGGCAAGGTTTTGACCTCGCCCGCGCTGAACGTGACCGACGCCAATGTCATTCTTGTGGACGGCAAGCCCTTGAACGCGCCCGAAGAGACGCGCGTCTGGCGCTATCACAAACCGGCGGGGACGATTACGACCAACCGCGATCCGCAAGGCCGACCGACGGTGTTTGAGAAAATGCCGCCTGAAATGCCGCGCGTCGTGAGCGTCGGGCGTTTGGACTTCAACACCGAAGGCCTTTTACTCCTGACGAACGACGGCGAATTGGCCCGTCATCTGGAATTGCCCGCCAACGCGTGGCTGCGGCACTACCGCGTGCGCGTATACGGGGATATCGACCCCGCCAAACTGGCGTCCGTTGCCAAAGGGGTGACGATTTCGGGCATCCGGTACGAGCCGGTGAAGATAGAGATCGAGAAAACCAAGGAAGAAGGCAGGAACAGGTGGCTTTCAGTCACTATCCGCGAGGGCAAAAACCGCGAAGTCCGTAAAATTCTGGATTTTTTGGATTTAAAGGTGACGAGGCTTATTCGCGTCGCTTTCGGGCCGTTTCCTTTGGGCAAACTGGTCAGGGGCGGGATAGAGGAAGTTCCGCGCCGCATTTTGCGCGATTCATTGGGCAAGTTTTTTGAGGGGAAGACGGGAAAATAGGTACCACCTCACCCGCCGCCGCAAAGCGGCGGCACCCTCTCCCCCGCAAGCGGCGGAGAGGGAAGTATATATTGAATGACCGAGATTTGGAGTTGAGAGATGAGAATTGTCGGGGGAACACTTTCGGGGCGGAAGATCGAGCCGCCGCTCAGCACGGTTACGCGGCCCATGATGGATCGCGTGCGCGAGGCGTTGTTTAACATCCTTGCCCACCGCGATTGGGGGAAAAACGTCGGCGACGTGTTTGCAGAGGACATTTGCGTCCTCGACGCGTTTTGCGGCACGGGTGCGTTGGCATTCGAGGCGATTTCGTGGGGGGCAGGGCAGGCGACGCTCTTCGACAAGGATATAGGGGCGTTGAAGATTGCGCGGCAGAACGCGGCGACTTTGGGAATTACGGACAAGTGCCAGATACTTTCGGCGGATGTCACGCAGCCCCCGAAAAATGCTGGGACGCCGTGCAAGCTGGTTTTTTTAGCGCCGCCTTACCGGAAGGGGCTTATTCCTCCCGCCTTCGCCGCGTTAGACGCCGCAGGGTGGATTGGGCCGCATGCCGTGATTGTCGCCGAGACAGCCAAGAAAGAGCCGTTTGAGCCGTTGGAGGGGTGCGACGTCGTTGTGGAGAGAAATTACGCGGACACGACGCTGAGGTTTTTGAAGAGGTGATTTAGTCAGGCGGTCTAGGGTGTTGTGCCCCTGTTTTTTGCTTTAAACAAAAGCGAAAGAGAATATACTTATAGCCTTACTTATCCGGGGAGGCGTTATGATTATTCTTATCGTTCTTGGCGTCATCGCTGCACTTTTTGTTTTGTTCTACAATCGTCTTGTGTCTTTAAGGCAGACAACAAGGAGCGCTTTTGCGGATATCGATGTTCAGCTGAAACAGCGATACGATCTTGTCCCGAATTTGGTCGAGGTGGTGAAGGGCTACGCCGCGCATGAAAGCGGCGTATTCGAAAAAGTGACTCAGGCGCGCGCCGCCGCGATGAAAACCAGTTCTCTTGCGGAACGCGGCGCGGCAGAGGGCGCCCTTTCCGGCGCGCTGATGCAATTGATGGCCGTGGCGGAGAATTATCCGCAACTGAAAGCCAACGAAAACTTCAAGCAGTTGCAAAGCGAATTAGGCGATCTGGAAAACAAGATTGCCGCCGCACGGCGATTTCTTAACAATGCCGTGGCGGAATACAACGGGGCGCTTCAGCAATTTCCGTCCGTCCTGTTCGCTTCGGCTTTCGGCTTCAAGGAAGCGGAGATGTTTACGCTTGGAAACGACGAACGCGCATCGGTTTCCGTCGCTCCGAAAGTGTCCTTCGGCGGTTAGGCCGACACCCGTATAAACGAGAGATTCTGCACTATGCCCGAAGCTTTAGGCCTTTCTACCTGGCGGTGGAAAAACAATATCAAGTCCGTTTTTATTTTGTCAGCATTTCCCTTTTTGCTTTTGGGAATACTGTGGGGGATTATTTATGTTTCAGGGTATCTGAACTTAACCACCGGCGGCAGGATCGACCCGATTTTTCTTGCGGACGTGGGGTTCGGCCAAAGCAGTTTCGATTTTACGCGGTTTAACGGTGCGGCGCCGACGCCTTATGATCTGGCGTTGTGGGCCGTGTGGGCGTACTGGCCAATCGTGCTGGGCGTCGCTGCCGTATGGATATTCATCGGTTATTTTTTTAATAGCTCCATGATACGCGCCGCGACAGGGGCGAAGCCCGTCGAGCGCAAGGAACAACCCAAGCTTTATAATCTTCTTGAAAACCTTTGCATCTCGCGCGGGATGCAGACGCCCCGTTTGTTCATTATCGACAACGACGAGATGAACGCTTTTGCGAGCGGCATCGACGCCCGGAGTTTCAGCATTACGGTGACGCGCGGGCTTCTGGAACGGTTAGACGATGCTGAGCTTGAGGCTGTTTTGGCGCATGAATTGACTCATATTATCAACCGCGACGTTCGCTTGCTGATTATCACCATCGTTTTTACCGGCATGATCTCGTTTCTTGCCCAGATGCTTTGGCGCAGCTTGCGTTATAGCTCCGTCAGGCGCAGCGGCAGCGGAAAAGGCAAGGGCAACGGTGCGCTTTTGATGCTGGTCGCGGCAATTATGATGGGGATAGGGTATGCTTTTGCCCTTACGCTTCGGTTTGCTTTATCGCGGCGCCGCGAATTTCTGGCCGATGCCGGTGCGGTCGAGTTGACGAAGAATCCGGAAGCGCTTGTCTTTGCTTTGAAGAAAATAACAGGGAATTCCAGAATTCCGAATGTGCCGCCCGAGGTGGAGCAGCTTTTTATCGACAATCCGCCGTCGTTTTTCGGCCTTTTCGACACCCACCCGCGCATAGAAGATCGCATCAAAATTTTGCGCGCCATTGGCGGATTGCCGCCGGAGGGGAAGAGTATAATTCCAAATGCGGGGTGAGGGTGTGAAACGCAGTTATGCGGACACGACGCCGAGGTTTTTGAGACGATAGTTTAATTAAGTGACGCTAGTATTCTATTGAGAATCTATAATATTCGCAAACTCAAGTGCCCATTTTGCTTCTTCATCTTGCAGAATTCCATCTGCATCACAAAGATTGCGGATGTATCGACAAAGGTCTCGGCGCTTTGGTCTGGGCCATTTTAAAATATTATTAGCGCCTTTGTTAGCCTCATCAACATCGGGGTAAATACTGCGAATTCTCTTAACTATCTCATTTCTATTGTTCGCTAATTCTTGTTGAGATAAAGCTTCCTCATATTGTTCTTCAATGTAGTCGGCCATAATCTTTGCTTCTTTTTCATCAAAAAAACCATCACACCTTGCCAAAAAAGCTAGAACAACCAGCCCTGGCCAATATTCTTTAATCAGATCATCGATTGACGTAATTTTTTGGAATTCATTAAAAAACGAAACAGGATTTTTAATAACTTCTCCAGTATCGGGCCACCACATTTCCTCGATGCGATCCGCTCTGAAAGAACGCATCGCATGCCTTTCGTAACAAAAGGCATATATCATTAATCCGTTCGGTCCATTTTTAACAGATAGAATCTTTATTGCTCGTTCACTGAAGTCTTTCTTTGTATCGACATACCTTATCCAAAGCAGATATCTGCCAGATAAATCCCTTTCTGTGTCACCATCCTGAACCTCCATAGATTCATCATCTTTGGCAGGTGAGGATGGATTAACGCCTTTAGGTGGTTTTGGACTGGCAACAGATGCCTTCTCAAAAATGTTAATATGCTTCTTCTTGAGTATAACTGTCATATGACGTCTCCGTCTAACTTGGCTTACCCATATGGTGAAACCTTAAATACGGACTGTCAACGATCCTGCCCCTAACCGCGATATTACTGCTGATGTGCATATTTTGTGCTGCTTCGCGCCCGCAAGGGGAGGCGAAAAAGAAAACAAAAGTTTTTAAACTGGATTCCGGCTTTCGCCGGAATGACGAGGGGTTTAGCGACTTTAATTTCCGACAAAATAGGCGTAAACTGCCTTTAGATAATATTGGAGGACAAAAATGCTATCAGACCCAAACATTTTAGGTGAGGTTGTCGGCCTTTGGCCTTTGGCGGCAGGAGTAGTTACGGGGCTATCTGGTCTCGCAATTTATAGAAATCATGAAAAGATTGAGAGCTTGATTGATCGGATTGCAATAAAGCCAATTCGAAGCATCGTAACGAAGCCAGTTGAAACAACGCTCTGAATATTCAGGTGCCACCTCACACTGCTACGCTAAAGCTACGTAGGGCAAGCCCGCGCCGCGAAGCGGCTGCATCCTCCTCCTCCTCCCCCC